>CAZKOQ010000320.1:0-4171 GCA_964554425.1 uncultured Pirellulales bacterium
CGGGAGATTCTTCGCTGCGCTCAGAATGACATTGTTCATCATTTAACCTGTGACAGAGCACTACGGCAATTTGAACATAACAGGAATATCGACAAAAAACTTTGTAAATATGCACCCAGACATCCTTGTGTGCCTCTCTGGCACTACTTTTATAGTCTTAGGTCATACCTCCTTCCTTGAATCGGTAGAAACCTATGTTATTGACGTCAAAAATCTAACTTGCAGTTGCTAAATTACGGCTCCTCGTTTTTTACCGACTCCTAAAACCATCTTATTATACGGAAATGATTATAAATCGGCAGCTAAAACAGTCACGTCCTTAAATTCTGCCACTATCAATTTTAACACAGAACCTACCCTCTCGTCAAGGGCAAATCCTGAGAATTTATAGGGCCTAATAAGCTAAGGAGCGTGAAAGTGGGTAAGTTTGCCGGTCAACCCCGTTAGAAAGGTGGTTTTTTTTCTAACGGGGTCAATATCCCCTGACTCCTCCTTTGGCCGATGTTTCCATCTGCGGTGCACCCACCAGTATTGCGTTGGGTCTTCGCGGGCAAATTGCTCGATGGCTCTGGTGTATTCGCTGGTAACCCACCGGAGGGGGTCATCTTTATCTGCCCATTCCTCAGGGAGGATAATGCGGGTAGCCCGCATCTCGAAGTAGAAACGATTGTCGATTCTTCTGCTATATCCTACTACTATTGGGAGATTGTATGTAATGGCCAGCAGGCCTATACTCTTATATGTGCTGGCTTTACGACCGAAGAAGTCAACAAATAATCCTTTCTGGCCTGCATCCTGGTCGGCGATAAAGCATAAGGTGGCGCCGCTTGAGCTAATGTTTCCCATAAGCTCGGCTGCGCCTTTTTTGTCGATTATCTTTTGGCCGGTGCGCTCGCGGACGCCGTAGAGGTAGTTACTAATGAACTTGTTATCTAAAGGACGGGCGATACTATAAATATTGAAACCAAACAAGGCCATAAGGTAACCTATGATTTCAAAGTTGCCGTAATGGCCGGTGACCAATAGCAGGCCTTTTCCTTCCTTCATTAACCATTTGGCCCTTTCAACATTTTTGTATCGCGAGTAGTCCCGCCAGTTATATTTTTTGACTAATCGCGGCGTAAACAATACGTCAATTGCCAGCATTACAATATGCTCGAAGCTCCGGCGGCCTGTCTGACAAATCCATTGTTCGCTTTTTTCCGGGAAGCTTGCGCGAAGATTATCGAGGGCACGCTTGCGTCCGCGGTGATAGTATTTCCACAGCAGTCGGCCAAGAAAACAGGCGGTATTAAGATTGGTCTGAATATCAAATAGGTAGAGAAAAATGACGAGAAACCGCAGCGCAAGATACTGGATGTATGCTATGAAGAGATTCTGCTTCTTTTTCTTTCGCGGCAGTGCATCAGCCATAGCCGATGATTTTAGAGGTGAAAATTGCTGTTGTCAAGCTTGAGCAGGGTGCACCTTCGGTTCAAGTAACATAGAGGATTCTTATTGCAAACAGGCGAAGAGACAGGATAATGCTTTTATGCACAGCATGGCTTACGCCATAGAGAGGGCTGAAGAATGAATAAGTTCGTTCGCTTCACACTGGTCGCGGTAGTGTGTTTTTTGCCTTTTACACAGGGCTGTCAGAAACCGTGGCACGGCCATCTTGGCCGTGTCTTCACGGGCTGGAAGCCCGTGCCACAGGCGGTCAATGAATCTGCCCGTGATATTCCGGTAGCTTATGATGTGGATGTGGTGGTGGTCGGGGGGACATCGGGCGGTGTGGCAGCGGCGGTATCGGCTGCTCAGAAAGGCGCAAAAGTTTTTCTTGCTGCCGAGAGGCCGTATCTGGGTGAAGACCTGTGCGGCACGTATCGGCTGTGGCTTGAGAAAGGCGAATCTCCGGCTGCGCCGCTTGCTAAGAAGATATTTGGTGAGCAAAATAATACAGAGCCGGTAACGCCAATGCAGGTAAAACGGGCGCTGGATGAGGTGCTGATAGAGGCAGGCGTGCAGTTTTTGTATGGCTGCTATGTTACCGATGTGCTTTACGATAACAGGGGGGGCATTGCAGGTGTTGTGATTGCAAATCGTTCCGGGCGGCAGGCAGTCAGGGCCAAGGTAATCATCGATGCAACGGCTCGGGCAAATGTTGCGCGGCTGGCAGGGGCGCTATTTGAGCCATATCCATCAGGGTTGCATACCTTTAAGCGGGCAGTTGTCGGCGGGGAAGTGCGGGCTGGTGAGAGTATTATTGACGTAAGAAAGATGCCCTCGCCGCTGCGACACGCAGATGGTTCTATGTGTGAGCCGAGCGAATATACACTAAGGATACCGATGAAGGACGGCTCGTTTGCATCTTTTGCCCAGGCTGAGCAAATTGCACGCGACAAAACCTGGCACCGGGGACAGGAGGATGCCTCAGAGACGCTTTTCCAGATGCCGCCCGACCCGATGAAGGGCAAAGAAAGTTTGTCCGGCCTCTGGCCTGGTGCTGAAGAGATTGATTTGGATGTCTTCCGCTCTGCCGGTATTAAACGACTTTTTGTATTAGGTGGTTGTGCGGATATTTCCCGTGAGGCGGCTGAGAAGCTGCTACGACCATTGGAGTTTATGGAAGTGGGCAGTCGTATTGGCGATGAGGCTGCTTTGGAAGCAAGGCGCATCGCAAAACCACGAACTGTCAGGTTACACGGCAGAGCGGCGGATGCTGCTGTATCCGGTGACATAAGAGAGAATCTGGGCGGGATACGCACTTCGCAAAAAAAGTTAGCGGCCGTTACTGTCTCCGGGCGGGCTGTGCCGGTTCTTGGCGAGTATGATGTTGTCGTTGTTGGTGGCGGAACAGGCGGGGCGCCGGCAGGCATTGCGGCGGTAAGACAGGGAGCAAAAACCCTTGTTGTTGAATACCTTTATGGCCTTGGCGGTGTGGGGACAATGGGGCTTATCAGCAAATACTATTACGGTTACATCAACGGCTTCACTAAAGAAGTTGATGAGGGTGTCGCAAACTTGGCTCCTGGCGCAAAAGTCGAGGGCGGCGGATGGAACATCCCATCTAAGATGGAGTGGTATCGCCGGCAGCTTCGTAAGGCAGGCGCGGATATATGGTTTGGCGCAATTGGATATGGCGCGTTTGTTGAGGATGGACGGGTTAAGGGCGTTGTTGTTGCCACGCCGCAGGGCCGGGGCGTTGTGCTTGCCAGAGTGGTTATCGATTCGACCGGCAATGCCGACATCGCTGCTGCGGCTGGTGCGGATTGTGATTATACCAATGGCTCAGGTGTCGCCGTCCAGGGCGCAGGGCTTCCCCCTCATCAGCTCGGCGCCGGATACACAAATACCGATTGGACGTTTATTGACTATGCGGATGTTGTCGATACCTGGCAGGCATTTGTTGTTGCTAGAGATAAATTCAAAAATGCTTATGACCTGGGCCAGTTGGTTGATACTCGCGAGCGCAGGCGCGTGGTGGGTGACTTTGTGATGTCGCCGCTGGACATCCTGAACCATCGCACCTACCCCGACACTATTGCGATAGCAAAAAGCAATTTTGATTCGCACGGCTTTACGATTCACCCGATATTTCTGCTGCGACCGTCCGATAGGAAAGAAATGCAAGTCAGTGTGCCTTATCGCTGTCTTTTGCCAAAAGGGCTTGAAGGCATTTTGGTTACGGGACTTGGCGTCAGTGCCCATCGCGATGCAATGCCGGTTATACGTATGCAGGCCGACATCCAGAACCAGGGCTATGCAGCCGGGGTGGCGGCAGCAATGGCAGCCAAAGAGAACCGGCGACTGCGTGACATCGATGTTAAGGCCCTTCAAAAACATCTTGTTGAAAAAGGTAATCTTCCTGAAAGCGTTCTGGCCGACAAAGATTCGTTTCCGCTGCCGAAAGAGAAAATCACGGAGGCAGTGAAGCGTGTTGTAAATGACTATAATGACCTTGAGATGGTTCTCGCTCAGCCGGAGGATGCGATGCCGCTTCTGCGGGATTCCTATAAAGCCGCTGCCGATGAGAAAGCCAAACTCGCTTACGCCCACATACTCGCAATGCTGGGTGATGCGACCGGAGTTGATACATTGTTGGAGACAGTTAAGTCCAGGCAGTGGGACAAAGGCTGGAATTTTACAGGTATGGGACAATATGGGGCAAGTGTTAGTCCGCTCGATAGCT
>CAZKOQ010000321.1:0-4163 GCA_964554425.1 uncultured Pirellulales bacterium
TCGACAATAACATCCGCCAGGACCCGACCGGGAAATTGTAGCCGGCTCAAGGCATACCCAATCGGCACAGCAAACAGCACCGAGAGAAAAGTTGTAACCACGCTGGTCCAGACGCTCATCCAGAGGGCGTGACCTATAAACCGCGATGTAAGGACCGTCACCACCGCCTTTTTGTTAATATAAAGAGCGTCAGCAACCAGCAGCGTCAGAATAAACACGACAAAAACAACTACAAAGAAAAACACCGCTGCCTCAAATATTCGGTCTCTCCAACCTCTTAACGGACTATTCATATCCGCCTTCACCTAAAAACCACTTGCGCCTTCACAATTAAAACAAGCACTCAAAAGAATAAGCCGGACCTGCTACAAAAACCTTTATTATTTCGGCGGCTCAATCCTGTAATGGTGTTTCTTGAAAATGGCCCGTCCCTGTTCTGAAGCAGCAAATTCAACAAACTTTTCAGCCAAATCCCGGTCCTTTGTAAAAACAAGCACGCCAACATCTACCGGCGACACAATATTATTCTCCGCCGGAATCGGAACCTCCTCACCATAATCGGCATAGTAGCGAGCAATTGCATCCCACACAATAACCGCATCAAGCGACCTCGCCTGAATCTGCATCCCAAGCTCGTTGACGGTCATAGACAAAAAGGCGACGTTCTTTTCTATATTCGCCCAGGCAATATTATTCTTGGCAAAAACCTCCACCGTCTTTCTGCCAACCGCACAGGTATTTGGGTCGCCAAGTCCTATCTTCAAACCGCTGCGAAGCAAATCCTTCAAGCCGCGTATGGCCTTCGGATTTCCCTTTTGCACTAAAATTGTAGGGACAAAATAACAAATAGTCCGCTGATAGAGTATCATTCCTCGGTCAGCGGCCTGCTCAAGGTAGTATCTATCGCCGGGCATATAAAGGTCTCCGCGCTCGGATAGTTTTATCTTCGAGAAAAGCACTTCACTGCCGGCGTAATCGGTAATAACTTTAACGCCATACACGCTCTCAAAATTCTGAACAAGCTCATCTACGGGCGGTCGTATCCCGGCACCGCAATATAGTAATAGCTCCTTCGTCTCAGAACTTGGCTTTTTGACTGCCTTACATCCACAAAGACAAAGCAGGACCGCCGCAATAGTAGCTGCCCCTATCGCCGTCCGCCTCATTTCGCCACCCCGCTATATTCTTTTACGTAGCCGTGCTCGGCAAAAATCGCAGGCCCTTCTCTCCGCGCAAACTCCATAAATTTACTGAGCAATTCCGGCTGTTTCGAGTAGCTCAAACCTATAATGTGCACGCGAATATCCTTATCATATTTGTATGGCGTTTGAACCACCTCCAAACTATCTCTGAAGGTATGGGCCACCCCATTCCAGATAATGACGGCATCCACCGTCCCTGTTTTAATAAATGTGCCGAGAGTGCTGTGCCCTCTGGCAAGGCGATTTTCAACGTTTTTCATCACTGCATCTTTTATCCCCTTCTTTTCCAGAAGTGCAAACACCATTTCTCCACAGGTAGAATACTGCGGGTCAGTGAACGCAACCTTCAAGCCCGGCCGGGTCAAGTCCTCTATCCCTTTTATACTCTGCGGGTTCCCCTTCTGCACCGCCAGCACCGGCGCCACAAAACCAACTTGAATATGTTCGCCCAATGCCTGTGCCTGCGCCACATAATCCAAATACGGGTCGTGCGTTATGAAGATGTCGCCATCCCGCCCTGCCTTGATATGAGGTAAAAGGTCCTCGCTGCCGCCTATCGTAGAAACAACCTTGATACCTGTTTGGGTGGTGAACCGCGAACACAACTTCTCAACCGGCTCAACAAATGAATTGCCACACAATATCACTAATTTCTTCTGTGTCTCTGCTGATTGTTTCTTGCTGCAACCAACTACGGTAACAGCTCCAAACAGAGCTATTGGAAATAAAAGGCATCGCCATTCTTTTACACACGCCCATTTTGACCAAAACATAAAACCTGTCCATCCTCAAGAGTAACTATCACACGACCATCGCAATCAATAGCCGCTCCCCAGGTAACAGCAGGTGCAGGCAGCGGTTTCGTCCACATCACCTTTCCATCTTCCAACCTCACGGCGGCAACTTGCGATTTACCTGCAACCACTATCGCATTACTACAAACCGCTACAGCAGCGGCGTCTTTGCAGTCATAACTCCATAACGGCTTATCCTGGATGCCAAGCTGCCTCCAATTAACCTGAAAACGATTCCCCGGCTCTGCCATCTTCCTATTTAGCAATTCTCTATCAATATGGTCAAAGCACAAAACTTTACTTGCGCCCTGATTACTTACCCAGGCGATGTCACGCGCTGCGCTCGATGTAAGAAAAACCTTGCTAAAAACAGTATCATCAAAAACATCACAATGAGGATGTGCATAATAGGGCTTGCCGTATGCCACAACCTGATTTCCCACCACCGAAAGTTCCCACCCGCGGGGGCTTCGGGAAACACACTGCGCTAAAGGTCCGGCGTCATTCAGGCATTTTCCATCCTTAATATCGTATATAGCCGGCGATATGGAGCTGCCTCCCGCCAGATATAACCTGCCGTCATAAAGAATTTGGTGACCCTGCACACTCACTCCTGTTCGGGCCTGATTGTCAAGATGACCGGATGTGTTATTTTGCCACTTTATCTGGCCGGTCGCCGCATCCAGCGCATAAACATAAGTGCCGTCATAATTGACAATCCCTGCTGCAATGTAAGCAACACCATCCTCAACCTGCACGCCGCTTGCCGCAGGCCAGGTAGATAGCATCGCACCATACACAGGAATCCTTCGCTGGGCAGGGGCAGCGCGAAACCGCCACAGCAGCCGTCCTGTCGCCGCCTCGAAGTTGTAAACCCAGCCGTCTCCGGAACCCACAATAGCACGGCCTTTCCATATAGTCGGCGGCATCCGAACCGCACCGCCGGTATAGGCCTTCCACCTAAGCTTGCCGGTGTCTGCATCTATTGCCTTCACAATACCATCAGACCCGCCGAGAAATACTAATCCACCTGCCGCAACCGGTGCCGCAGGTAACGGTGCACCCGCAGGAGTGGTCGCCTTCCCCGCAACCTTCCATAGCGGCTCGCTTTTATCAGGGATAATCGCTTTCGTTGTCGCACTTGCCATATTGTCCGCCCTGAAAGTCGGCCAGTCATTGGGCGACTCAGGCAGCTCCACAATCTTCGCCACACCACCATCGGCTCTCTCTAACCGCTGTGCCTCCGTCGCTGTAGCAGTAAAGTTAAAATCCCCTGCCGGCCCAAGACAGGTAATCCCATATATCGTAAGCTGGCAATCGCACACCGACGGCCACCAGTATAATAATCCGTTGGCAATCGTTACCCCATCGTGACAGTTCGGACGCATCGGTGAAATCCACTCCGGCCGCCCGCTGGCCATATCCAGACGCACCGAACCATCCTCCGCACGGAAAAAAATAGCATCGACAGAACCTGTCGGCCTCGTGCACGCCCGCCGCGACTTATTGATTTCGGCCAGCACTTCGCCGGTAAGAGCCGCAAACTTCATACTCGGATGATTATCAATCTGCCCGCTTATGCCATACAGTCCATCGTCACGCAGAACCAATTGGAAGTTACTATAAGGATGCTCCCACAAAATCCGGCCGTCTTCAGTTGAAACCGCAAGTAACCTCCCCACCGGCGGCCCCGCAAAATATAACGCCTTATCGCTGCATTTTAGATAGCAGGTCGTTCGCCAGTTCGTTCGCCAGTCCTGCCGATTCAAATATGAACCCAGAGACTCAAATAGCTTTGGTGCATTCTCCGGCGTCTTACGCCACAATTCCTCGCCGTTTTTCGCATCTAAGCAGCCAAGATACGCCCCAAACCGAAAGATGTAAATCCGCCCGTTTTTCATACACATAGCCCGCCCATCGACCGGCTGGTCCTCCTTATGACTCCACAGCACTTTTTTTGTCTTCGGGTCAATCGCAAGCACATTGCAGCCAAATCCCCACGGATGCTCCGGCTGATTAAATCCCTTCGATATCGGGTCCCAAGGCCAGCCGTGCTTGTCGCGGTTCCACCGCATTGTCGGGTCCCTCTGCTCCTGCTCCCCCATAAGCGCATACAGCACACCATTCTCCATCCCCATCCATTTCCAGAACGTCCCACCGGCCAATT
>CAZKOQ010000322.1:0-4155 GCA_964554425.1 uncultured Pirellulales bacterium
GTTTGAGCTTCTGGAATACTAATATAAACGGCAAGGGATTATCTGTCTTGAAGGAACTGCCGAAACTAACTGACCTGTCTTTTATGTCGGAAAACTTCACCGAAGATTCTACTTTGCATATTGGACAGGTAAAAACCCTCAAGGTCCTTCGGCTGCAATATCTAAGTTTTGATTTTGACGATAAGACCATCGCCAATTTATCTAATCTTGTCTCACTGAAGACTCTCAGCATTACGGTCGGGTCTCCTCAACGGTTATTATTTACCGATGCTGGTATGGCACACTTTAGTAAACTTGTATCTCTTGAGAATCTTCATATAAACGACTGCCCAAATATAACCGATGAGGGCCTAAAACACTTTGAAAACCTGACCTCGCTAAGGCAGCTAAATCTGGACAAATCGAAAGTAACTATGGCAGGTGTGGCCCGGCTGAAAGAAAAAATTCCCGGTGTAATTGTTACTGTGCCTTGCACGATGCAGGCCTATCAAACACAGCAAAAGACAACAAGGCAGCCACCATTGAGGAGGCGTTAATATGTTTAGAAAATACCTGATTAAGAATTTCATCGTCTCGTTTTTAATCTGCGTTGCTTTTATGTTCCTCTGGGCAGACAAACCTTTGCGTGGAGCCGATAGTGAAAAGCAGCCCGGCGTTTTGGAATTGCTCCGCACTTATCAAACAAAACAAGAGCAAATAACAACATCACGGACAAAAGAGCGAGTTGTTCACTTTCCTGAGGATGTTACAATCGGTAGGCTTTATATTGTTACAAAACCACCGCCGGAGAAAAGACTATGGTATGCTGCATTAGTCTGGGAAAATAAGCACCTCGGCGAGGCCCGCGGAGAAGTGAAGGTGCCAACAGATGGAATGCTTCGATTAGACGTTGTCGGAGATGCCTGGCGAAAGGCACAATCTTTTGCCGCTTTGGAGCCGAACGATGTCCAGATATTAAATTTATTTGGCTGCAAAGATATCGATGACTATTTGATGTTGCAGATTGGCCGATTAACCGGTCTGGAGGTCCTGTTCATCGGCGATAGCACTATAAGCGCTCGTGGTCTTCAACACCTCACGAAACTAAAAAACCTCAAAGCTTTTTCCATATACGGCCATCTTAGCAGCGAAGATTTGGTCTATCTCTATGAACTGCCTTTACTCGAATATCTGTGCTTTAATGGGCCAATGGTCAATGACAAGAAAGTTGCGGCAATAGGAAAAATAACCTGGCTAACTCAGCTAAGCATCGGTGGAGGCCAGGTGGGTGCCGGCCTTGCATATCTAAAAGACCTCAAGTCGCTTCGTTGCTTAAATCTTAGTGAGCTTAGAAACCCTAATATCAATCGGGACCTGATACATATAACCGGTCTTACAAATCTTGAAGAGCTGGTCCTTGAAAATGCGCAGGTCGGCAATGCAGGACTTGCTCATTTAAGTAAGCTGCCCAAACTGAAACGACTGAATTTGGAAAAAAATCCGATTACCAAAGAAATCACGGATGCCGGTATGGTTTACATAAAGGATATTATCTCCTTAGAGGAGCTGGTGCTGCCTTACGACATCACGGACGCCGGAGTAGAACACCTATCCACTATGGCTTCGCTCAAAAAAATCAACCTCGGCGGTCACGGCATCACGGATAAATCTATGGCCAAATTAGCACAAATGAAATCATTAGAAAGACTCGAGATTTTAAGCAATAACGTAACCGATGCAGGGATGGAAAAATTGTCGCACTGCCCTAACTTAAAATCCCTGAAGTTGACAGGGACGCCGATTACCGATGAGGGTCTGCCGCATTTGACAAAGATTAAAACTTTGAACAAACTCGACCTTAATTCAACGCAGGTAACCGGCAAAGGACTGGCTGTCTTGAAGGCATTGCCGCAACTGACTGAATTCAGCTTTTTGATTGGGAATTTTGGTGAAGATGCCACTTCGAATATAGGACAGATTAAAACCCTTACATATCTTAGTCTGCGATTTGGCGGTTCCGACCTTACTGAAGAAGACCTTGCAAACTTATCTAATCTGAGCTCCTTAAAGACACTCTACATCACGATAAGAAAACCTTCCAAGTCCCTGGTAACCGATACAGGCATGGCCCACTTAGAGAAACTCAAGTCTCTCGAAATCCTGTCAATAATCAGTTGTGCAAACGTAACTGACACGGGTCTAAAACATCTTGAAGGTCTAACTTCACTTAAGCACCTGCGCTTGGACAAATCCAGAATAACTATGGCAGGCGTAGCCGGCTTGCAGGAGAAGATTCCCAATGTAATTGTCGTTGCTTCTTGTACTATGCAGGATGCTCGAACACAACAAAAGACAACAAGATAATCTCAATTAAGGAAATGATTATGAAAGAAGTAACCAGATTAATTCTAATCGCAGCCAGGATATGTTAAGATTGAAAAAAGGTTGGAGCAGGCAAAAGTCCTCGGAAAGCAGATGACGCCCGAGGGTTTTATCCCCGGCCTGTCGAGCATTACTTCGACAAGCGAGCGTATCGACCTGCTTTTGAAAAAAATGAACAATGTCCGGCTGCTGAATGAAATGGAGGAAATAAACAAAGTAAAGTGTTATGTGATTGAAGCGAGCGATGCAAATGATAGCTACAAGGTATTGATAGACCCCGAGCACGGCTATAACATTGCGAAAGCCACAAGCAAAATAGAGATTCGAGGTGCTCGGTTGGAAACTCGCGTTGGAAGCATTAAGAACATCAGGTTCACCCAAATTGGAAAGCTCTGGGTCGCAATGGAGGTAGATGTTTACGGGAGATCAGATTACCTAAATGGTGATTTCATGGAGGCCGACGTTCACTATAAGAGAATCAAAATTGAACTGAACACGGACCACCAGCGTCTGCCCTCTTTTACAGTTGACAACATTCGTAACGGTGCCAGAGTCTGGTACAGTGAATCGATGCTCGATGCTGAATACGCCTGGCAGGACGGGAAAATTGTCCCTAAGAAAGTGAACCTTAAAAAATAATTAGAATAGCAGGCAAACCTTCCAAAGGTGGGATTTGGAAAAGTGAAAAACACAAAGACTTTGTTGCCTCGGCTGTTTCCTCATTTATGTTGATAGTAAAAGTGCAGCGCACTTTTATTTAAGCAGGCCGTAGTCTTTTAAGGTCTGGCGGAGGATGGCCTTTTTGCTTTCTTCCATAGGCGTCATTGGAAGTCGCATCTCCTCGGAAGCCATATTCAGCATTGCCATCGCCGCCTTGATGGGTATCGGGTTGGTTGAAAGACCGAGCATATTTTTGCTTAAAGTAAATAGCTTCTTATGCCATTTAAGGGCCGAAACAAAATCGCCCTCAAGAATCAAATCGGTCATCGCCTTCACGTCGGCAGGGACAATGTTCGCCACGACGCTTATAACGCCCTTGCCGCCGACAGAAGCCAGCGGCAGCGTGAGTGAATCATCGCCTGAGATAATGGTTATATCGCACCGCATTGCGATTTCACTGGCCTGGTCTAAGCTGCCCGTTGCTTCTTTAATTCCCACGATGTTTTCAATCTGGGCCAAGCGTGCCACCGTCTCCGGCGTCAGACCGGCTCCGCATCGGCCCGGTATGTTATACAGCACTATTGGAAGGTCAACCTCCTCGGCGATTACCTTGAAATGCTGATAAAAGCCCTCCTGGGTCGGCTTATTGTAGTATGGGCAGACCTGCAGCGTTGCATCGGCGCCAACTTTTTTCGAGAACGTGGTCAGCTCGATTGCCTCGGCGGTGCTGTTTGAGCCGGCGCCGGCGATTACAGGCACCCGGCCACCGGTGGTTTTGACGACCCTTTCGATGACCTTTTTGTGCTCATCATGACTTAGAGTAGGACATTCGCCGGTCGTTCCCACCGGTACTATTGCATCTATGCCGCTCTCAATCTGAAAATCGACTAATTCATCGAGGGTTTCAAAATCAATTTTGCCGTCCTGAAAAGGCGTTATCAACGCCACCATTGCCCCTGTGAACATCGTTAATCTCCTCATTCATCAGTTCGTTGTTCATTGTTCGTTGTTCGGAGTCAACACTTTACTATCTATGAACTATGAACCCACAACTACGAACTGAATTGGTTTATCAACTTTATCATTTCAATAGTTGCTTGTCTTATACCTACGAAGACCGCTCTGGCAATTATG
>CAZKOQ010000323.1:0-4146 GCA_964554425.1 uncultured Pirellulales bacterium
CTAGCGCCGATGATATTCTTATTGGTCGCAGAGCTGACGACAGTCCTACATTTGAGGGCCGGATTGATGAGGTGGCTATTTTCAATCGGGCATTGTCGGTAGAAGAGATTGCCGCACATTATAAAGCTGTAAATAGCTCGAAGCAGTAAGGTCTGTTGAACGTGCCGGCTGATAGTGACATTTTGTGGAAAGGAGAATTTTGGAAATGGGAAAGAAATCAAATAGCGTCAATAAGAGTAAGGACACTTTTGACCGGCGCAAGTTTATTGCCGGTGCGGCTGCAATAGCGGCGTCTTTTACTATTGTCAGGCCTTCACTCGTATGGGGCACAGAGGCAAACAGCAAAATAGAAGCCGGCGTTATCGGGCTGGGAGGTCGAGGCAGCTTGATTGCAGGGATGCTGAACGCGCACAAGGGCTTTAAGGTCGTTTCTGTTGCAGACTACTTTCCTGATACAGCGCAAAAAGCCGGCGAAAATCTTAACATTCCGCAAGAACGTCGGTTCTCGGGGCTTTCCGGTTACAAAAAACTAATTGCCAGTAAAGTAGATGCGGTTTTCCTTGAAACGCCACCCTGCTTTTTTCCGCAGCATTGTGCCGCAGCGATTGAGGTGGGCTGCCACGTGTATATGGCTAAGCCGGTGGCAATAGATGTTCCAGGATGTCTGGCGACATTAGAATTGGGAAGAAAGGCAACCCAGAACAAGCTTGTCTTTCTGGTTGATTTTCAGACACGAACAGACCCGTTTATCATTGAATCCGTAAAGAGATGTCACGAAGGGCTTATCGGCAAGCTCGTTTTATTAAGCTCACTTTACAGCGATGAGGCATTTCCCGACCCGCCAAAGACCGAGACCAACGAAAGCCGGCTGCACAGTTTGATTTGGGTTAACGATAACGAAATTGGCGGAGGAATGTTAGTCAACGCCGGCATCCACGCAATCGACCTTGCCCTGTGGATTGCAAAAGGCATGCCAAAAGGTGCGATGGGCTGTGCCAGGACCGGCAAGCCCGACCCGCACGGTGACACCTCCGATATCTATTCTATTACATACGAGTTTGATGATGGGCTGATACTAAACCACCGCGGCGAGCACATCAATAATACACACGGCTTTATGTGCAACTGTTTTGCATTTGGACAATACGGCTATATGGAGGCACACTACGAAGGCAAAGCGTGGGTCCATGGCAACAAGGGCGGTTATCGAGGCGGAGAAGTAAAAAACCTTTACGTCGATGGGATATCGAGAAATCTCGATACATTCCACAAAAGTATTGTCGAGGGCATATATGACAATCCAACGGTTGAATCCAGCGTCAACAGCACACTTGCAACAATTCTTGGGCGTGAGGCGGGAAGAAGAAACACCTCCTTGACAATGAATGAGGTCATCAAAGAAAACAAAAAAATTGAAACAAACCTGAAAGGTCTGAAAGAATAAGTTGTGTGAGGCAGACCTGCACAATTATAAGAGACATCTTGTTGGGCTGAATTGGCATTGCACCAACAAAATTGGTTAAAGAAAGGCAAAAATTGATATTGCCTTTAATGCAAGATTATTGATAATTACTGTCCTAACCTGGCGCCAAGTTTGTTAATGCGCCGGCAGATTTATCCGCCTGTGGCAGATTAAGGATTTATCGGGTCGGATATTGTAACGACTTTCGCAGTTTTAATGTTAAGTTGTTTTTTGTTGGATGTGTGATTCAGTGTTTTTTTGTAAGGAATGGGTCTATGCAAACAATTCAGTTGATGATTGGACAGGCAACATTTAGCGGACTCGATTGGCTTACGCTCGGCGCATACTTTGCCCTCCTTTTTGGTGTTGCCTGGTGGGTAATCCTCAAAGGCAAAGACACGGCGGATGACTATTTTCTTGCGGGTCGAAACCTGGGATGGTTTGTTGTCGGGGCATCCATCTTCGCATCCAATATCGGCTCGGAGCATTTGGTTGGTCTGGCCGGGTCCGGCTGCACCGATGGCGTGGCTATGGCACACTACGAACTGCACGCCTGGTGTTTGCTGGTGCTCGCGTGGGTGATGGTTCCATTTTATATGCGCTCTAAAGTCTTCACGATGCCCGAATTCCTGGAGAGGCGCTTTACTCCGACCGCACGATGGGTCCTCTCTATTATTTCTTTAGTGGCTTATGTCCTGACAAAGATTGCCGTAGGGATATTTGCCGGCGGGATTGTCTTTAGTGTCTTGCTGCCGGATATAAACTTCCTCGGTCTTGACAGCTTCTGGATTGGCTCTGTGCTTGTAGTTGTTCTGACAGGTATTTATACGATACTGGGAGGCCTTCGAACCGTGGCATACGCCGATGCCCTACAAACGGTAGTTCTTATTATCGGCTCGGTCTTATTAACTATCTTCGGCCTAAAAGCATTAGGCGGCTGGGACCAGCTACTTCAGATTTGCGTTCCGAAGGATATGTTCAACCTGTGGAAGCCGCTCATCCCGGCGGGCGTTGAGGGCACCTGGGCGCCGGTGCGTGAGTCGGGTCGAATGGCCTGGTATTTCAACGATAATTACCCCTGGCTGGGGATGCTTTTCTGTGCTCCCATTATTGGTTTGTGGTATTGGTGCACAGACCAGTATATTGTCCAGCGTGCCCTGGGGGCCCCAAATGAGTGCCAGGCGCGACGCGGCTCTATATGTGCCGGTTTCCTTAAACTGCTGCCGGTATTTATCTTCATCATACCCGGAATGATATGCTTTGCCCTGGCTCAAAGCGGCAAAGTGCCAGCAATTCAACAGGCGCTATTTGACCAACAAGGCAACTTGCTTCGCGACCAATGTCAAAAGGCCTTCCCGATGCTGGTGGCGACGGTCCTGCCTACCGGCGTGCGTGGGATTGTCGTGGCCGGGCTGCTGGCGGCTTTGATGAGCTCGCTTGCCGGCGTCTTTAATGCCTCCTCGACTCTCTTTACTATGGACTTTTACAGCAAGTTTCGTCCCCAGGCCTCGCAGCACAAGTTAGTCTGGGTTGGCCGCGTTGCCACAACCGTAATGGTCATAATCGGTCTATTGTGGATACCTGTGATACGGGGCGGAAAGGGACTATACGATTATCTACAGACCGTGCAAGGGTATTTGGCACCGCCGATATTCGCCGTCTTTTTCTTAGGCGTATTTATGAAACGCCTCAACGGCAAAGGGTGCCTTGCCGCACTAATTGTGGGATTTATTATGGGTTTAGTCCGCCTGGGGATAGACACGCCTGTCAAACTGCTGCACCGTTCTTATACAGAAGGGTCTTTCTTATGGATTATGAATAACATCTTCTTTCAATACTACAGTCTGCTCATTTTTGTGGTTTGTATAGTGGTAATGATTGTGGTCAGCTATCTTACCGAACCGCCGTCATACGAGAAAATCAAAGGATTGACTTATGGAACCCGAACCGCTGAGGACCGGGCAAAATCTCGCGCAAGCTGGTCTTATGTGGATATAATTGCCTCGGCAATTGTTCTGGCGATTATCGCAGCGGCTTACTTATACTTCAGAAAATAAACTTTTTTGCCACAAAGACACTAAGACACCAAGGTCTATGATATATTTATTTTGACCTTCGTGACTTTGTGTCTTCGTGGCACATAAAAAATTGGGAACCAGTTATGAAATACACAATCGGCCTGGACTTCGGAACTAACTCCGTCAGGTGCTTGATAGTTAACATCACTAATGGTGATGAGCCGGGGACAGCGGTATATGAATATCCAACCGGCGAGGCAGGCATTATTATTGATGCCGCCGACCACAATCTGGCAAGGCAGAATCCTTCCGATTACCTCAAAGGAACAGAAGCTGTCGTCAAGGCGGCTATCACCAAAGCGAAAAAGGCGGACAAGAATTTTGAGCCGGCGAAAGTTATAGGCATTGGCATAGATACAACCGGCTCGACACCGATACCGGTTGACAAAGACGGCACACCCTTGAGTATGCTCAAAGAATTCAGGAAAAATCCGAATGCCTGCGCCTGGCTTTGGAAGGACCATACTGGTTTCGCTGAAGCGGCCCAAATCACCGAGCTGGCAAAAAAAGACCATCCCGAATACCTTGCCAAGTGCGGCGGAATTTACTCATCCGAATGGTTCTTCAGCAAGATTCTGCATTGTCTTCGGGTTGACCCGAAGGTTT
>CAZKOQ010000324.1:0-4139 GCA_964554425.1 uncultured Pirellulales bacterium
CAGGGCGCATTCGGCAAGGTATATCTGGTCAAGCAAAGCGAGAAACACTTCGGCCCGCACGCCTCGTGGTTCTGGGACGTTAAAAAATCCGGCGGCGGGGTGTTTATGGATATGGGCTGCCACGGCATCGCCTTTTGCTATTGGTTTCTGAATCGACCAAAAATTAAAAACGTCTATTGCCAGATGGGAACATACGTTCACGCCGACAAAACCAAAGGCGAGGACAATTCCATCTGCATTATTGAATTTGCCAATGATGCGGTTGGTGTCGTCGAGAATAGCTGGGCACGCCGAGGCGGTATGGACGACCGCATCGAGGTTTATGGCGAGGGCGGTGTTACTTATGCCAACCTGCACATGGGAAACGCCCTGCCCACTTACAGCGAATATGGCTACGGCTACGCAGTGGAGAAAGCGCCATCGACAAAGGGCTGGAGCTATCCGGTTTTCGAGGAATTCTGGAACTATGGCTTCCCGCAGGAAATGCGGCACTTTGCGAACTGCGTCCGCGGTAAGGAAACGCCGCAGGCGACCGGTGAAGATGGACGCGTTGTTCAGGAAATCCTCTACGCAGGGTATCAATCCGCCGGGACCGGCCAAAAAGTCAAACTACCATTTAGACCCAAAAATATTAAAACACCCATCGACTTATGGCTCAAGCCGAAACGTTAATCCGCCGTCCCGGCAGAGACAGAAAAATTCGGATATGGCGACTATAAAAGTCCAGATTCTTTCTGAGCGCGAAATACAGGCCATTCACGATGCCGCCCTGACCATTCTGGGCGACACCGGCATTATGGTTCACCATAATGATGTTCTAAAGCTGCTGGAGCAAGCCGGCGCCAAGGTGGACCGCAACAGTAAGATTGCATACCTTCCTGAGCGGCTTGTTATGGACTGTATCGCCCGCGCCGGCAAGCAATACATTTTATACGGCCGCAACCCTCAGCACACTGCTCGCTTCGGCTACGGTGATTTTGTCCTGATGTCCAGTCCGGGTCAGTTCGGCTGGATAGATTCAAAAACAGGTCTCTTACGTCCGGCCACACTGCCAGACCTCCACGATGCAATCCGACTCGGTGACGCCCTGCACAATATCAACATTGTTGGCGCAATGGCACAGCCGGAAGGAGTGCCCGAAACTTACCGCGATGTTTTCCTGACTGCCGAGCTTGTAAAAAGAACAACCAAGCCGACACGCTGCTGGGTTCGCAACGGCCGGACCGCTCACTACATACTCGAAATTTACCGCACCATTGCTGGAGGCGATGCCGCCATTCGTGCTCGACCGATGGTGGAGGCGTTCCTGGAACCAATCAGCCCGCTTCGGCTGCCTAAAGACGGATTAGATATTGTCACTGAATTCGCCCGGGCCGGCCAACCGGTCAGCATCGGCCCAATGGCAATGACATCGGGCACTGCACCGGCAACTCTGGCGGGCACACTCAGCCAGGAAAACGCAGAAATTCTCGCCGGTGTTGTTGTCGCCCAGCTTTTGCAGCCGGGCACACCAATAACATACGGCGGTATCCCTCATATTATGGACCCGCGCACCAGCATTTGCTCATTCGGTTCGCCGGAACAGGCGCTTATGGCTGTGGCTATGGCTCAGATGGCGCACTTCTATGGCTTTCCGGTATATATCAACGTAGGGCTAACAGACGCCAAAGTCCCCGACGTCCAGGCAGGTATTGAAAAAGGTTGTAGTATGCTCCTGGGCGTTCTATCCGGTGCCGATACCTTCGGCCATTGCGGCATCTGCGGAACCGACCACGGGGCAAGCTTGCTCTGGCTGTTTGTTGACAACGAGCTTGCAGATTACGTGAAACGGATTGCTCGCGGCTTCGAAATAAACAGCGATACACTTGCCACAGACGTGGTGAAGGCGGTCGGGCCGGGCGGCAACTACCTGTCCGAGCAGCATACCGTCGAGCATTTCCGCCGGGAGCTTTGGCTGCCCGGTGCCGGCTGGACAAGAGAAAACTGGCAAGTATGGGAAAGCCAGGGACGCACTTCGATGGCTGACCGTGCATACGAAGAGGCAAGACATATCCTGGCAACACACGAATCAGCACCTTTGGACGAAGCTCTCGCCCGCGAAGTTGACGGTATCGTAGAATCTGCAAGACGCAACTTGACATAAGTTGCCACAAATCCAAAGCTCATCGAAAAGCAAATTTTAGGGATGCTTTTTACATACAGATATGTTATACAAATCACAGTTAAAAAATTGTCGAAAGAGATGCAATAATATCGGTTGGAAGGCCTGAATTCCTGCTTCCGCAGGAATGACAAGGTCGGATGTTCGTCGATTAATAATTAAAGATATTATCTTTTCGGAATAGCATTGTTGTTAAAAATATGTAGGAGAGATTGATATGAAAAACCACAATGAAGCATTAAAAAGCACCAATGTTTCCCGGCGTGATTTTATGGGCGGCGCCGTAACGACTGCAGCATTTATGATTGCACCACGGTATGTCCTGGGAGGACCGAGATTTGTGCCGCCGAGCGAGAAGGTCAACATTGCGGCCATCGGCGTTGGCGACCAGGGCACGCGGGATATGAAATCCTTCTTAGACAAACCAGATACCCGTATTGTGGCTGTCTGCGATGTTGACGCCGGCAATCGCGACAGGGCCAAGCGCATCGTCGATGAAAAATACGGCAACACCGATTGTGCCGCCTACACTGACTTTCGCATTATGCTGGAGAAACACAAGGGCTTCGACGCAGTATTGTCGGTTACGCCGGACCATACACACGCCATAGTGTCTGTAATGGCAATGAAGGCAGGTAAGCACGTTTACTGCCAGAAGCCACTGTGCCACACCGTCTTTGAGGCCCACAAGCTCGCAGAGGTAGCACGAGAATATAAAGTTGCCACTCAACTGGGAACGGTAAATCAGGCATCCGAAGGGTCACGCTTGCTGCGCGAGTGGATATGGGACGGAGCAATCGGTCCTGTGCGGGAAGTTCACAACTGGTCGAATAGGCCGATTTGGCCTCAGGATATTGACCGCCCCAAGGAAACTCCGCCGGTGCCGCCTACATTAGACTGGGAACTGTGGCTTGGCCCAGCCCCATATAGACCATATAACCCCATTTATCTGCCATTGGTCTGGCGCGGCTGGTGGGACTTTGGAACCGGTGCATTGGGCGATATGGGCTGCTATAGTTTTGATACAATCTTTCGCGTGCTAAAACTGGGGCACCCTACAAGCGTGGAGGCCAGTTGTTCTGAATTTGCACCCAAGATGTGGGCTCCATTGGAACTGAATAAGGAGACTTACCCTCGGGCGTCGATAATTCGCTGGGAGTTTCCCGCTCGTGGCGATATGCCGCCTGTTAAGCTAATCTGGTCAGATGGCGGCTTGCTGCCACCTGAGCCGGAGGAACTGCAAAGGCAAAAAATGCCCATCGAGGGACTATTGTTTGTAGGCGACAAGGGCAAGATACTAAGCGACTTCTCCGGCGGAGACCCAAAATTGATACCCGATTCCAAAATGCAGGGCTATAGGCAACCGTCCAAAACTATCCCGAGGTCTATTGGCCACCACGAAGAATGGCTCAGCGCCTGCAAGGGCGGCCAGCCGGCAGGCGCCAATTTCGAATTCTCAGCAATGGTAACCAAGTCGCTGCTATTAGGCAATGTCGCCATTCAGACGCGGAGAAAAATATATTGGGACGGCCCAAATATGAAGATTACAAACATCCCTGAAGCCAATGAACTTCTCCATCGCCAATACCGCCAGGGATGGCAACTGTAAAATAGAAGATGATGGAACGGCGTGCGCAATTTGACTAATACATCATAGCTGCTAATCGGCACACTCATTTGGAGACTTACGTTATGAAATCCCAAAAGAAAAGGCCAAAACCTGAAAATGGCAATGTCTCGAGGCGCCAATTTCTAAGCAGCACTGCTGCCCTGGCAACGGCCTTTACAATCGTCCCCCGCTTCGTCCTCGGGGGTGTTCGCAACATTCCACCAAGCGAAAAACTCAACATCGCCGGCATCGGCGTAGGCGGAAGAGGCGCCGACAACCTCGATGCAGTAAGCGGAGAAAATATCGTCGCCCTGTGCGATGTTGACCGGCAGCGTGCAGCACCGACATTCAAACGCTACCCCAAGGCCA
>CAZKOQ010000325.1:0-4133 GCA_964554425.1 uncultured Pirellulales bacterium
GTTCTTTTAACGGTGGGAGCTGCGAATGCTTACATAGCGACATTTGAGGATTTGAGTCTGGGGCCGGAATCTTACTGGAATGGCTTGGATGGGTCGGGCGGTTTTGTGAGCGGCAGCGCATACTTCAAAAACAATTATAATCCACAGTGGGACTCCTGGGATGGATTTGCTTACTCGAATATCACCAATACCACAACAAGCGGTTTAGCAGGGCAATATAACGCTATCACAGGAACAGGCCAGGGCAACTCTTCCAATTATGCCATCGCTTATATCGGCTGGGCGGAGCCGCCTATCATTACTCTCAATAGTGTTTGTGTTGTTGATGGCCTGTATGTAACAAATAACAACTACGCTTATTACTCAATGCTTAATGGCGATATGTTTGCAAAAAAGTTTGGCGGTGAGAGCGGCAATGATGAGGACTGGTTTCGGTTGACTATTACGGGTAAGGATGCAGACGGAAACGTAACGGGAGCCACCGAATTCTATCTGGCCGACTATCGGTTCAGTGACAATAGCGAGGATTATATTGTCGATATGTGGGAGTATGTTGATTTGACCTCGCTGGGGACGGTAAAGAGTCTGGAGTTTTCTCTGAGCTCCACCGATGTTGGGCAGTGGGGTATGAATACGCCCGCCTGGTTTGCGCTGGATACGATTGTGCCGGAGCCGGGGACAGTGATATTGTTGGGAATCGGCGGACTGGTTTTAGTCAGAACAAAGAGGAACAGATAGGATTTATTTTGATAAAACAAATCGTCATAGCTGCGTTAGTGTTTCTTGTTTGTGCAAATTCCGGTCTTTGCGGCCCTTATACGGAGGCAGGGGTGAGCGGATATGTAAATCCAGGCAATCGCTGGCGACACGCAAATCCGCTGAAAGACCCAAACGCGATAATAAATCCGATATTTCGGGGCTGGGCGGCGATAGTGGTCAGCTATGGACCTGCCGCCGGCGTGGACGGGCAATGGGGTGACCCAAACAAGGCCTTAGGAGAAGTTACCGGGGATTCTTCCGATATTGTGAGTTTAGGAGATTTATCTCGTCAGCAGATTGATAGCAATGAGCCGCCCGGCCAGATAACCCTGTCATTTGATGAGACGGTTCACAATGTTAATGGTTATGATTTTGCAGTTTTTGAAAATGGTCTGATTTCGATTAGCAGCACCCCACAAGGTTCTATCGCAGGCCAGATGTTTGCTGAGCTGGGATATGTGGAGGTGTCCTCCAACGGCAAAGATTTTGTCAGGTTTCCGTCTGTATCAATGACAGGCGTGGCTGTGGGCCGTTATGGAACGATTGAGATTAGCAATGTTTATAACCTTGCCGGCAAGCATCCCAACGCCGAGGGATTGTGTATCGGAACGCCGTTTGATTTGCAGGATGTCGCTGACGACCCGAATGTCATATCGGGTATTGTCGATATTAACAGTATAAAATATGTGCGGATAGTAGATATACCTGGGAGCGGCGATTTTTACGATGAGGCGACAGTTTATATCGACCCGAACAGCCGACCTATATGGGGGCGGTATTTGAATAATCATCCGATTTACGATGCGTGGGTAACGTGGGGTTCCGGCGGGCTGGACCTGGAGACGGTGGGAGTTCTTTGCGAGCAGCAGTATTCGGCTGACATTAACTTGGACGGCGCCGTTGATATGTTTGACTTTGTGCTATTTGGTTCGGCGTGGCGGAGCCATTTTGGACAGAGCAACTGGATAGGAAGGTGCGACCTTGCGAAGCCAAAGGATTTGGTAGTTGATGGCGCCGACCTTGCTGTGTTTGCGGCTCAATGGCTGGAGGTGGAAAAATGGCGGAGAGAAAAGGCAAAGTAAGAAGAGGGAAGTGAGAAATGCGAAGAGCTTTTACGTTGATTGAGCTATTAGTTGTGATTGCGGTTATATCACTGGTGATGGCAATCCTGATGCCGGCGTTATCTTCGGTAAAGGTGCAGGCGCGAGGCCTGGTCTGCCGGTCAAATCTCCGTCAGCTTTTCATAGCCAATACGGGCTATGCTACTGAGAACGATGGATTCTATGTGGCTGCGGCGAGCGATATGTGGGATAGTGCGGGGCTGCATCGGTGGCACGGGGTAAGGGAAAGAATCGATGAGCCGTTTGAGCCGACAAAAGGGCCATTGGCTAAATATCTTGCCGATGGGCGAGTTAAGGAATGTCCGCAGAAGGTGGAGTTTGTCAAGGGGGAGGATTGGAACACAAATTTTGAGCAGGGATGCGGCGGTTACGGATACAATATGACTTATATTGGCAGTAGAATCTGGAAGAACGGCATCAAAAGCACGGAGGCGTGGAGGGAGGCATACGAGCGGACTACGCGGACGACAGAGGTCGGCAGGCCGGTCGAGACAGTTATGTTTGCGGATACGGCGATGTCCAACGACGGGCGGTCGCTTATAGAATACTCATTTGCTGAGCCGCCTTTTACTATTTACGAAGGGAGGCCTGTAACGAGCTTCTATATGTCACCATCTATACATTTTCGGCATAAAGAAAAGGCGAATGTGGGATGGGCGGATGGGCATCTTGAGCAGCGTGAAATAGCGAAGTTTGATAACAAAAATGCCTACGGTGTAGATTCTACCCGCTTGAAATTGGGATGGTTTGAGCCGATAGATAATACGCCGTTTGATTTAGAATGAAACGGTTGGATGCAGGTAGTGTGTGTTGTATAATCGCAAGGGGTGGATACGAAAAATCTCAAAAGGACCGCCGGCTTTGTGATGCAGGGGATGAACCAGCTTCTGTGGCCTGCGGTATGTATTAACTGCCAGGAGAATATTGGCGAGGAAGATGGCGGGCTGTGTAGAAACTGCTGGAGTGAGGTTTTGGCGTGCAGCGGGGGCGATTATTGTCCGCGTTGCGGGCGGGATGCAAGCAGGTTTGCCATAGTGGAGGGGACGTGTCCGGATTGTCAGGGTAAAGAATTTTATTTTGACGGGATAGCGAGGGGCGGTGTTTATGAGAAGAGCTTACGAAAAATGATATTAGCATTCAAAAATAGCAGGACGGAATTAGATTCAGTGCTGGGCTTTTTAGGCAATTCTGCTTTGCAGGGCAGCAGTTTCTATAAGGAAATAGAGCTTTTTGTTCCTGTGCCGCTGCACTGGATGAGGAGATTAGTTCGCGGCTACAACCAATCTCTTGTCTTAGCCAAAAAATTGAAACATCCGGCAGCGAGAACCTCTACCGACCTTGTTCGGGTTCGCCGAACAAAATCGCAGCCGGCGATGGCAAGTCCTGCTGCCCGCGCCAGAAATGTTGCGGGGGCGTTTGCGGTGCGATGGGAGCATAATTTCGCCGGCAGGAGAATCTGTCTTGTCGATGACATCAAAACAACGGGTGCGACGTTAAACGAATGTGCAAAAACCCTAAAACAAGCCGGCGCGTCAAAAGTCTTTGCCTTAGTTTTAGCCGTCGCCGGCCAAAATATCAGCTAATTGTCGGATGGGGATTCGTATCCGGTTCGTAATGAAATCAATTTATCAGTTATGAATTTCCAGACTGTGAAACCAAAACGCCACCGAGGAAAATAATTGTAAGGGAGTGTTTCGATGTAGATAGGAGAACGGTTATTATAAACCCTCAGGTGTTGACTGGTTCTGGAATTGGCTTGGATTTGGGAATAATTCTCCATGGACTTGCTCAATGATTAACTGAGCTATTGGCATTTTTGGACGAAGCACGAAGGTGGTAGGACCAAGGTTTATAATTTCAAGCGTAAGTGGTCCATTCCAACCGGCGTGAACAGTAGGTGCAGTGAAATGCACAAGCAATCCACATCGAGATCTGCTACTCTTACCTTCAATTCGAGCCGCTAAATATGGCGGTCCTTTGTCGATAGGCAATACAATTTTCTCAAGCGTTATGCCAAGAACGAATTCGCCCTTCTCCAAATGGTAAGGTTGCTTGTTTGTTAGGACATATTTTCTCGAATGCTTAGTTATGAGTTCGGACAGAGAACCTGGCTCCATTAAATCATAAACAAATGCTCCGCCTTCGGGGACCCTGATTTCATTATGTAGCGTCAAGTCAACTGCGGTTGTATCATATGGTCAGTATTTCCTGTGCTCCGGCTTCCGTGGTAAAGGCTCTGGATCGATGACAAGT
>CAZKOQ010000326.1:0-4119 GCA_964554425.1 uncultured Pirellulales bacterium
CTCTGCCGATATCCTCGACACCTGCGACAGTCTTGCCGTCGCATAACGTATATATCACCGACATGCTGTTATCATACATGTGCCATCGACCGTCATATTCCACCTCCGGCACGGTGTGCAACGTAATATCCCAGAATTTCACGCGATATCCCATCGCATCCCAGATAGAGCAGTTGACACCTGCGATGGTGCTGCACATCGTGTAGCCATAATCATTGAACTGCTGGATGGGGTCGGTGCACTCAACACCATGCACAACCATCGGACTGGTCTGTCGTCGGGCAATATGATTCCAATAAAACACGGCCCAGCACTTTTGTGCCGGACTCTGCCACTTGCTGGTTATGCTGCGGACCATACTGTCGATATCGTAGTAATCAGGCGAGGCATCGCTAACGACCTTGATATTGCACACCTCAGCCGACACTGGCAAGACAGCCAATCTGACTATAGTGAAAAACAAAGTAAGTCCGAGCAGGACTTTGATTTTTATGCCGTTTTTCATACCATTTTTACTTTTCAATAGTCTTTAAATCCTCTCATCCATTCCGACCAGTCACTTGGCCTGCAGCCACCTGCTTTCGTCCAGGAACCGTTTACATCAAACTGTCGGTGCCACTTTAACTTCCATAACTGTTTAAGTCCAATCTTCCTGACAGACCAGTCCAGAAAGAGATGATTTACATACCCATTGTGCCGGTCGATGCAGAAGTGCTTCATTTCCTTATCAGCACCCTCCCACTGACCGTTGAAATCAGGCGGGTCCCCACGTGGGCCCTTTTCGTATGGTCCACCTCCCCTCCACATAGTGTCCGCAAAGACCGGTATATTGTTTCCACCACTAACATAAATGCTTCTCCAGTTCCATTCGGTCGGGCGTCCCTGAATCGCGGTAACATTTGACGGAGGACAATAAAGCCAGTTGTTTGCACCATAGCTGCCCTCTTCGCGGCGATCGCCTACTCCACCTGTTCCACTAATGTAGGTGTTAAAGGGACCGCCATGTTCCTGGCCGGAGGGCAGCCGTTTAGTAGCCATAGGGCAATGGAGTATATTTGACCTTGTCTGGTACCGGTCTCGCAAGCAAATTACCCACTCCCCACGAGCCCAGCCAACGCCGACACCTGTACTGAAATTGCCGTTGTTATCTTCGCAGTACATCGGCCAGATAAGACCCCATTGTTTCAGGTTCATCTGACAGGCAGTCATTCTTGCCTGTTTCTTCACCCCTGCCATTGCCGGCATCAATATCCCCATCAATACGGCAATGATGCCTATTACAACCAGAAGTTCTATTAGTGTAAATGCTCTTGCTTTGTGCATAACACTACCACAACTTCCGCCTACGGCTCGTTTCGCCGAGACGTGGTTTACAAACCTCGCACCAATTGTGCACACGATTTGGTTTATAGACAGAATTTTGGCAAAGACCATCACAACCAGTCAATTGGTGCGAGGCCAGTCACAAAATAATCATACGGTTTTTCAAACTACGAATCAAGGAGAAGTATGCCTGGATTATGAATATCCAATAATGAATGTCGAATCCTGAAGTTAAATCTACCAACTTTTTGTCGTTCATTACTCATAATTCGAAATTCGACGTTCTAAATTCAATTGGGCCGAACCCATCTGGAAGTCTATTTTTGGCCTGCCTTTGCCGTGCTACGGCAGGCTCCGCTCTGACGAGCGGTCTCGCACAAACTGAGCCGCTGACCCTTCCAGCAAATCAACGCCCAAGTTGGCTGCAGCATGATGGGATTGTAATGGCTGGAAGTTGGGAACCTCTGCTCTTTCGAGTCCGCCGTGACGGTTCAAATGGCTACACGCCAACATCTGAACAGCAGGATGCTTATGTGCAGGAGCATACCTCGGAGATGATTGCCAAATTGAAGGACTTGGTTGTTAATTTTGTCATGATGCACTGCTATAAGGGCGCGGGCTTGGCAGCAGAGCGCGAAAGTATGGACGACGCAGTCAAGTTCGCCAAACTCTGCCACGAAGCTGGTCTGCGCGTGGGCGTTTACAACTACAGCGGCGTTTTTCTTTGGGAGTCACTATTCAAAGAAGTTCCCCAGGCCAGGGATTGGGTGCTGCTCGATGAGCTTGGCTTGCCACGAACGTATGGCAGCGCAACATACCGTTACTACTGGAACCGTAATCACCCTGATGCTCAAGCTTTTTACAAAAAACTTGTTTCTTTCGCCATCAATGAGATTGATGCGGACCTTCTTCACTTCGATAACTACGTCGTTGGTCCTGGTCGCGACGTCAACTCTGTCCAGAGATTCCGTCGATACCTGCTTGATACATTCGCGCCTGAGCAGCTCAAAGAAATAGGCATCGATGATGTGAATAAGGTGTAGCCGCCAATGACTGGACCACCGGATAACCTGTTGCGACGAGTATGGCTTGATTTTTCCTGCCAGTCACTTGCAGATTCTTATTATGAAATGAGCTGCTATGCCCGGACACTTCGTAGCGACATTCTTGTTGAGTGCAACCCCGGTGGTCCGGAGAGCTGTATTAGACCACCTGTGGACCATGGTCGGCTGCTCCAGGGCGGCGAGGCGTTCTGGGACGAGGGTAAGCAGCCTGGCTACTATAACGGACAACTCTAACCCGTATCCGCACATACAAGGTTGCAAGACGTATGGACAATATGGCCTTCGCTTACACCACTACCCCACTTGAGATGGCTGAGTCAATGGCCTTTAATCGCGACTGTCTCGGATGCATCTGTTGGTTTGAATATGCCAGAATTGTCGCCAAACCCGGCTCGGAAGACCCCCTTTCTGGAGCGATTGCTCCGTTCATTCGGTTCTTTCATATTCGCCGAGACCTATTTCGCCAGGCCAATGTCGTTGCTGATGTAGCTGTTCTCCGCAGCTTCCCGTCACAGGTTTTTGCTGAGTTAAAGCACGCCAAGCTCACTTATGATGTCGAACAGGCTCTTATCGATAACCACGTCTGTTTCCAAATAATCTACAATCAGCACCTCGATGACCTGAAACGCTACCGTGTGCTTGTTCTTGCCGGCTGTGTTGCCTTTTCTGAACAGCATATCAAACAGATTGAACAATACGTCGGGTCCGGCGGACGAATCTGTATCATCGGGCCGGTCGCTGCTTATGATGAATGGATGCGTGCCCGTCCGAAACCTGCATTCGACCACTTGCCCCCGCTTCCCCAAGAGGGGAAATCTGCGGGGGTAGTCCATATTGCTCAGAACGGCGATATCCTGGGCGCGGTCCGTCAAGCCTGCGATAACGAGCTAACTCTGTCTATCCAGTCAGATTCCGGGATAGCTTCGGAGCTGACAGAACAGGCAGATAAGCGTTTGGTACATCTTGTCAATTATCGAAAGGATGATTCCATAAAAAACATCGTGGTTACTCTGTGTTTGCCTGCCGGACGTCAAGCCAAGACAGTGGAACTCACAAGTCCGGAGCGCCAAAACGATATCCAACTACGTTTTGAAACCAACCAAGACCGTGTCAAATTTATTGTCCCTCAGGTCAGCGTCTATGAAATTGCTGTCATAACCTTGTCCCCGTGAAAAGGGGGAAATTAAATAATACCCCCGCTCCTGTCTTGAACAGGAAGACGCGGTGGCTTGCTTCTTGTCGGTAAGCGGCAGCTTGCCCGCGAGACGTCCGGCGCTCCTTGCTCTCGACTTTTACTCCGTTAGAAAGCTCCTTTCTAACGGAGTTTAATTGCGCTACCGTGCTAATCAAACTGCCTCATTGACCAAGTTAATCCCCTCAAATCTGCAGAAACGCTCAAGCTCCTTGGTGATATCGCCATAGCATGTCACGCGGTGTATTCCATCTGACCAGTTTCTCCATAATTTTTCTGCGTCGCCATCTACTTTGACCAAAATTTTGGTCCGACAACCCCTGTCTATCTGGGGAGTGTCAACGATTTGGCCTGTAAAGTAGGCCAGAGTAGATGTTCCGACCAATACAGCCTGAGTAACTTTTTGGCCAATGCGCATCTTCACTTGTGGGACAGCTCCCGCACGGCGTTCCATAACGCTTCGCAGCTCGTACGGAGCAGTCGGGCCATCCGGCCCATCCATTTTTGTTGTGCCCAGACAGTGAATCAGAACGGCGCTAT
>CAZKOQ010000327.1:0-4119 GCA_964554425.1 uncultured Pirellulales bacterium
AACCAATCCCCTCTGTCACACAATGGCTCGATAGCGAAATAAAGGTGATGTGGAATATCCAAAAACCTGATGGCATCATCGAGGGCTGGCACGGCGACGGCAACTTCGCCAGAACTACTATTATGTATTGCCTCTGGAAAACAAAAGGGGTAACTATCCAGCCCTGGCGAGAGGATGTTATCTATGGCGCAATTGAAGATGGCAATTGTCTTAAAATCGCCCTCCGCGCCGAAAAATCCTGGTCAGGCAAGCTCATATTTGACGCACCTCGTCACAAAACGATTATGAAGCTCCCCTTAGACTGGCCCAGGATTAACCAGTTCCCTGAATGGTTCACCGCCGATGCCAGCAAAACCTACACCATTACCGACCTATCCACCGGCTCAAAACAAACCTTCACCGGCCAGAAGCTCCGAGATGGCGTCACTATAACTTTACAAGCCGTCGCAGAACAGCATCTGCTGGTTGAATGGTGAAAACGCCGTTTTGAACATTTAGAGAATCGAACAAAAAGAAATGCTCCTGTCTGTCATTCCCGCGAAGGCAAGATTTACGATTTACACAGTTTATAATTGTGTTTCTCTGTGCTCTCTGTGGCTCTAAAATTTCAGACAAAACTTCTGGACAAACGCCCGCAAATCTGTTATAATACTCCCCGTTTGGCGAGAAGCCATCTATTTTAGGAGCCACGACAATGAAAACGCCGACTCTTATGTTCGCAGCAATTTTGGCGATTCCCTCTTTAGCATCAGCCATCCCCAACCCCGCAGCACAATTTTGCGTTAATTGTGGCTACAAATCGCAAATCAGAACCGACCCGCAGGGCGGACAATACGGCGTCTGCGTCTTCCCAGATGGCAGCGAATGTGATGAATGGGACTACTTTCGCAAATGCCACCTGGCGCAATGCGGTGATTGTAATTGCCCCTGGCCCTGCCCAAAACGGATTATCTACGTCGATGACGATGCCAATGGGCTAAACGATGGCTCATCCTGGCAAAACGCCTACCAGTTCCTTCAAGATGCCTTAATGATGGCCCGGGAAGGCGATGAGCTTCGCGTGGCTCAGGGTATTTACAAGCCGGACGATTTCGCCCTCAGCGACCGGCCAAGCTTGGGGCGGGCTGAGACATTCCAGCTTAAAAATGGCGTTGCAATCCTCGGCGGCTACGCCAGCCTCGACCAACCTGACCCAAACGCCAGAGACATTGTCGAATACGAAACAATCTTGAGCGGCGACCTCGATGGCAATGATATTGAGGTTTCTGACCCCGCTGAACTGCTCGGAGAACCTACTCGTGCAGATAACTGCTACAACGTTGTCAATGCCACTGGCTGTGATAGAACCGCAATTCTTGAAGGGCTTACTATTACCGCAGGCAACTCCGACGGTGCAATACTAAGCGGCGGCGGCATATTTAACGGCAGCCCCACTGTTACCCGCTGCAAGATTATTTTTAATTTCGCTCTCGGCGACGGCGGCGGCGTCTGTGGCGATGCACTCCTCAAAGACAGCATCATTAGCCACAATGCAGCCGGCTCCAGCGGAGCTGTCTCTAATTGCACGCAAGTTGTTAGTTGCATCATCAATGGTAACTGTGCTTTAAGCGGCTCAGGCGGCGCATTCTCTTTTAATCCCCATTGGGGAGCTGTGATGACCGACTGCATCATCAGTAACAACCGGGCTGCCGGAAGCGGCGGCGCGGTATATAGCAGCTATTCAAGTGGATTTTTATTTACTCGTTGTGCGTTTATCGGCAACCGGTCGGGTGGCTCAGGTGGCGCATTCATCGCTGAAGTATGCACCTGCCCAAGTTACATAACATTTAACGATTGTAGCTTCATTGCAAATCAAGCCGTCGGTAATGGCGGCGCACTATTCGGTTATGGGTATCTCAGTGTTCGGCTTAACAATTGCCTTCTTGCAGGTAACAGAACCGGAGGAAATGGCGGGGCCATCTATGACTCCTGGGATGCTGGCAGCTTTCTGACCAATTGCACCATAGCCGATAACATAGCCGCCGGACAGGGCGGTGGCATCTGCTACGAGGGACACTCCTGCGGCTATGCGTCACGCGGACTTATCAATAGCATTATCCTGGGCAACTCTGATATTAACGGCAAAACGCACTACCAGTCGCAAATCTATTTCAAAGATACAGAACCGGTGCAGAACTTTAACTATTGCTGTATCCAGGTGCCTCCTAATACGGGCGGCATCGGCAACGTTTTTAGAACTCGTCCTCTCTTTGCCAACCACGGCTATTGGGACCAAAATGGCACTCCAGAAGACCCAAATGACGATTTCTGGATTGATGGTGATTATCACTTAAAATCTCAAGCAGGACGATGGAATTCAAACACCGCAAGCTGGGTAAGAGACGATGTTACAAGCCCCTGCATTGATGCAGGAGACCCGGCAAGTCCCATCGGCTTAGAGCCATTTCCCAATGGTGGTATTATCAATATGGGAGCTTTCGGCGGCACAAGAGAAGCCAGTAAATCATACTTCGGCGAGCCAATTTGTGAAACCATTATCGCCAGCGACATAAACGGCGACTGCAAAGTGGACCTCTGGGACCTCGCCATTATGACCTCCCACTGGCTTGAAGAACACTAATGTCCAGGGTGCAGGGTATAGGATTTCAGGGATATCGGGTGGGAAGGTGTGAAAAATTAAAACGGAAAAGTAAATGCCTTGCGACGTCTAATGTTACTTTTCTGCTCAAAAACAAGGTTGTTATAAAGTTAAAATCGTAAAATTGGATGGAATTTCACTGCTCCTACGCAACTTTTTCCCTGCTGTGCCGTCATTATATATAGAAGGGCCTGCCCGACGTAACGGTTGGGCTGGCAGTTAGTCCTTAATATAAATGGCAACTCGGTAGATAGTCGCTATTTAACACAACCTTTTTGGAAGGAAAGAAAATGAGTAGGAAGACAAATCCAGGGAAATGGCTCGTAATCTTGACGCTTTTGGCAGGGCTGGGTGCAGCCGCAACTGCAATGGCGAAAACCATCTTTGTCGATGCCGATGCCAATGGCCTAAATGACGGCACAAGCTGGAAAAACGCCTACAACTATTTGCAGGATGCCTTGACTGATTCAAATTCTACGGCCAAGCCGGTAGAAGTTCGGGTTGCCGGGGGCGCCTACAGACCGGACGAAGATACCCTGCATCCCGGCGGGACAGGCGACCGGCAAGCCACGTTTCAGCTTCTCAACGGTGTGAATATCAAGGGCGGCTATGCCGGTCTTGACCAGCCAGACCTGCCCGATGACAGGAACGTTGACAAATACAAGAGCATCCTCAACGGCGATTTGGATGGTAACGATTCCCAATGGGAATATTTTGAATGGCAAAATCTCTTTGACTTCACCAGCGACCCGAATCGGGCCGACAACAGCTATCATGTCGTAACCGGCAGCGGCACAGATAGCTCGGCTATTCTCAACGGCTTTACGATTACGGCAGGCCATGCGAATAATCAAGACCCCTGCAACACACACATAGAAGGCAGTGGAATGTTAAACTACTTCGGAAGTCCGACAATAATCGACTGCACATTCTACAGAAACTCTGTCCGTTCAGAGGAAGGTAATTACTCGCCCCGTGGCGGCGGAATGTTTAATTCGAATAGCAATCCTGCACTGCGCAACTGTAAGTTCATCGAGAACTTTGTCTTTGGCGGCAATACATTTAGTTGCGGCGGCGGGATATGCAACATCAATAGCAACCCAACGCTGACTAATTGCCTGTTTAGAAACAACATCGCAGAAGGTTACGATAGTGAATATTCCGGCGGAGCGATATACAACTACCAGAGCAGCCCCGCACTTACAGATTGTTCATTTATTGACAATTGGGCGCATTGGGGAGGCGCCGTGTGTAATGATGACCCCAATAGCAACGCGACCTTAAAGCGATGCACATTCACAGGTAATTACGCAAACGACAACGGCGGGGCAATATTATCCGCAGCCGGCAATCTTATCGATTGCATTTTTACTGATAATGAAGCTTATACTTACGGCGGCGGAGTTTTATGCGGTAACCTTACTTTAATCAACTGTGCATTTAATCGCAACAAGGCCTCTGCCGGCGGCGGGGTATATGTT
>CAZKOQ010000328.1:0-4119 GCA_964554425.1 uncultured Pirellulales bacterium
AGTAATTGCTTTTACGCCGGTGCCCTCCAGGATTTCAGCTCATCTCTTTAGATAATACGGCATAATGCACACACTGGCGATGTCGTATTCCACGGCGAGCTTGCAGTCGCGTTCAAGTTCTCGGTCGGTCAAGGTGGGATTTAGCAATGAATGGTCAATCATTTTCGCGATGTCTTTGTAAGTGTAGTCCATAATGCCTTCCCTGTTGGATGTTTTCGTTGAGCTTCTGATTGATTGTTGCTCGGCTCATAATCTCCACGGACTTCGCATCGGCCTGGATAACATTCGGTTTGCCTGTTCGTCATTGACAATTATTTCTTTTTCCGGGTCCCATTTTATCTTGCAGCCAAGCCGCATTGCGATATTTGCTAAGTGACAGACACTTACCGAGCGGTGTGCCTCCTCAACCGGTGCAGCAGGGGGTTGCCTTGTTATTACGCAGTCGATGAAATTGGTATAGTGGTTATCGGATTTATAAAGGCGTATTTCGTTTGTGCCGATTTCCTCTTCCAAGATTGCTTTCGGTTCCGCGTCCAACTGTCCGCGGTTGACATAAAGCCAGCCGCGTTCGCCAATAAATTTTATCCCGTTAGGATACTGCCCTGGGACAAACTCATTTTTGGCAAAACATATTACCTTAACACCGTTTGCATAATCGCACTCGAATCGCCAGTGAACGGCGGTGTCAAATAACCCATCCTTTGGAAATGCCGCCTCGCCCTGGACTTCAACCGGCCCGGTATGCGTTGTGCCCATCGCCCACTGTGCGATGTCGATGTGATGCGCTCCCCAGTCTGTAACGCATCCGCCGGCGTAATCGGAAATCCATCGCCAGCCAAACGCATCCACTCGCTTGGGCGAATATGGAGCCATTGGTGCCGGTCCCAGCCACAAATCATAATCTAATCCTTCGGGGACAGGCTCGAAATAGAAACCATCGAGAGACATACTGCCGGGTATCTCGACCTCGATGGTGTGGAGTTTGCCGAGCCGTCCGTTGCGAACAAGCTCACAAGCCCTGCGGAAACGCTCCTCCGAGCGCTGCTGTGTGCCCGTCTGAAAAACCGTCCCGTATCTGCGGACAGATTCTACCATTTTTTTGCCCTGCTCAATTGTCAGCGTAAGCGGTTTTTGACAATAGATGTCCTTGCCTGCCATAGCCGCCTGGATAGCCGTAATTGCGTGCCAGTGGTCGGGTGTTCCGATATTTACAGCATCAATGTCATCGCGGGCCAGCAACTCACGAAAATCGCTATAATCTTTGCAGCCGGTCCACTGTTTGTCTTTACTGTAATGCTCCTCAACGATTTTTTTGGCGCGTTGCCGGTTTGCTGCCAGCGGGTCACATACGGCTACGACCTGCACTCTCGCGTCTGCCATCAGCGACTTCATATCGTATGTTCCCTGGCCGCCAACACCAATAGACCCTATCACAATCCTCTCACTGGCGGCCCGCCAGGAAGTCATGGCAGGCTCGCCTTTGTCTAATACCGCTGATGAAACAATATAAGGGCAGGTAATTACGCCGATAGCTGCCCCCGCTGCTTCTTTGATAAACCTGCGTCGTGTGATACCTTCGGTCATAATTATTAACCTTCCAGGGATTCAAATTGATGGTTAAAAATATACCATCTGAACTATAGTTCTGCGAGTTGTTTTTTATTTTTGGTTAACCTCAGTTGCAGTCTCAATACCTCAGCCCATCCTCTGGCTCTGCTATCATTTTTTTCAGGGTATCTAACGAAATATCATACCAACCCCCCTCTATGGCGGCCATTACCGCCTGCTTTACGGGTCGTCAGTATCATTTTTACGCTATGGGCAGGTAGTCTTTGTATCATAATGCAATAATCAGGTTAGTCCGCCACATCTCTCTGGCCTTATCTGCTCGGTTTTGCCGGTATCCGTAAGGATACTGGGCCGGGAATTTACTTAAAATTTTGCATTTTTTCTTGATTTACAGCATTAAATGGTGTAAATTATATCATTATAGGTTCTACATTAAAATCAATTGGAGCACTTTTATGAGCAAGCAAAAAGGTTTCACTTTAATAGAGCTTCTGGTTGTCATTGCAATTATTGCCATCCTGATGGCGATTCTGATGCCGGCACTGCAAAGGGTAAAGGACCAGGCAAGGGATGTTAGCTGTAGGTCAAACTTAAGGCAGGTAGGACTCGTTATCTATATGTATCTGCAGGAGGCCGACTTCAAAATGCCCAGGGTTGTATGGGACGACTGGAGCTGGTGTAATGAATACCGTTGGCGCCATTCAGACGGGCGTTATTTTAAGCCAACCGAGCCTGACTCATATTGGGGGACCGCCTTCAAAGAACTTGTCAAGGACACTCGTATTTTCGGTTGTCCGGCCTTCAAGAATGGTTTTGAAATGCAGCAGATAGCCAAGCTATATAACTACGATATCAAGGAATTTTACGACTCTGCTTATGGATTCAACTCGTATTTAGATAGAGAAAACACAAATACAATACGAAATCAGAGTGAGGTTATTGTAACTCACGACCACGTTGAGCCGCGGCTTGAGCAGGGCCACGACCCAGGTCATAACGATATGCTCTGCCTTGGCAGGGACACTCGGAATTTGACTCATTACAGATGGCCAAATGGTGAACGCCGGGAATGGTATAGAGGGATATTCAGACATAACATAAGGAGCAGCAAGGACGATGAAACAGGAGGAACGCTGAACACCCTGTGGCTTGACAGCCACGTCAGTAGAATAAAAGAAACATTGGGAAACGATATACCTAACCGATTCTACGACCCTAAAGGAAAGCACCTGCCACTCCCCTAAAATACGGTAGCCGTGCCAATATCCTTTGGCTGGATAGGCATATTGAGTTTCTCAATGATATACGAAAAACAATGTCCCAAGATGTTGATATACTGGACGAAAGTAAGATATTCGTGATTTATTTGTTGGTTTCGCACCGTCAATTCCGTCTGTTACTATGAGTCCGCCACAATCCGCCACGTCGTTTTGGAAGTGCGGACGAAACTTTAGTGCGAAAGGGCAAAAAATGCAGAAGGAAAAAGCAGCAAAATTTGTTGCCCTAATAATATTTGGCACAGCTCAAGTTATCTTTGTTTCCCAGTGTTGTGGTGCACCTGTTCCGAAGACCCAAACGCCATTATATAAATATCTTGCGGGAACACGCAAAACACTCATCACCGAAGAATCACAATCTAAAGGCCAGCAGATACAGCAGGCAAATTTGCAGGAAAAAACCGAAGCTGCGAATGACAAAATCTCCAAACCTTCCAGCATTTCTCCTGACAGACCGGCTTCTAAACCGGAAAAAGAAACTGCGGAGAAGCCAACTAATAACCGACTTGACCAATCGGCTTCACTTCAGTTCAATAAGGGCACTGGCCTTTCTGCCATAAATCCCGATACGCCTTTCAGCGAGGCGATAGATATCTTCCGCAATTTGGCCAATCCCCCCTTAAATATAGTAGTGCTTTGGAAGGACATAGAGGAAAATTCTGATGTTGATAGGCATACTCCCGTAGGTATAGAGCCGTTCCCCGGAGTGTCCTTCGCCAAGAATCTTGAGCTAATGCTGATGTCGGTCTCAGGCGACCCAAAAACGCTGGGTTATACCGTTGACAAAGGCGTGATTACCATTGCAACGCAAAATTTCCTTAGCCGTAAGATGGAAACTCGTGTTTATGATACTCTCGATTTATTGGGCGCGCCTGCCAACTATTTTGGCATACCGCGAGCGCAGATATTCAATTATGGGATGCCCCAGAGTGGCTATGGTGGTTATGGTGGTGGCGGCTACGGTAACTATGGCGGCTCCGGCTACGGCACGTCTGGCTATGGCGGCGGTTATGGCCTGGGCGGTTTTGGATACTCAAGTCCTTCAATAATGAGTGGGTACGGGACAAATGCTGGTGGAATCAGTGCAGGAGGAGGTTTTGCTCTCAGTCCTTCTCACAACCGGAGTGCCGGATACTCCAGAAGACGCAAACCCGCGGGTTTCGCAGGAGGAGCCGCTCGATAAAGGTAAATTCCGGCTGACCCTCCGAATATATTTCCTCCTTCCTTTGCCAATCTCCAGATATGACAATTCTATTCAGCGGACAAAATCTTA
>CAZKOQ010000329.1:0-4113 GCA_964554425.1 uncultured Pirellulales bacterium
AGACCTGATTTACGACTAGAATGAGGTAATTGTTAATAAAGGGTCCGGCTTGAGGGTCATCACATAGGTGCCTTATGCTTGGCCGCGGCCGGTCAAGCTCGTGCTCAAGAAAATAATCGCTGATGGCGTCACTGCGATAGTGACTTATAACGAGGTCACGCTCGGTAGTTGCCAATAGCTCCCTGGCGGCCAGGCGTTCCAGCTCGGCATCCGCTGTCCGTTCGCCGGGGCGGGTATGCTTTTTGATGAACCTTGTGATGCGTTTTCGCAGCCACAATTCGTGTATGAGATTGACGTGAAACCTGTCGCCAAAATATTTTGTCATCGACTCGTGGCTGACGAGGTAGGCCTGGGCCTTTACCAGGCCGCCTTCGGTATGAACTTGCACTGCTTCTCTTTCGTAGCGTTTGCCTTCGTATCTGTCGATTTCGGTCATTGCCGACAGGGGGACATCGTGGATTACAATACCCTCGATTCTGGAAGACGGGGCGGGGACGGCGTAAAAATAGACATTATCCGGACTGACCCGGCGATGGTGAGGAAGAAAGGCCGGCTCGGCAAAAAGGATTTTGTCGTCAACTTTTGAGGTTTTTTTGGTGAAGCTAAATCCGGAGACAGATTTGAATATGTTGGGGTCGCGAAGTGACCCATAAATAAAGAGATTGACTCTCTTTTCCTTCTTTTCCTTAGCGTTTGTCATTATATATTCGACGTTTCGGGCCGAGTCCTGTCAATTAGTCGCCGCGTAAAATCCGGCGTCTTAGCTTAATTAACTCCTTGAACGCACGAAAAATTACCCGCAGGTTGGCGCCTGTTTGCCTGCCGGCTGTCCGCGGGTAATGATGCACACCTCTTTGCGTTACAGAATAGCCCTTACGGACAGCGCGAGCCAGGATTTCTGTGCAAATCAAGGCGCCCGTGCTCGACAATATAATGTTATCAAAAATCTTTGTTTTGTATAGTTTGAAGGCACAATCGATGTCGCGGATTTTCATACCAAATAACAAACAAACCAGTTTTGTCCAGCACCAGCCATTGATTCTACGTATGAGGTTGTCCTGGCGGTTCAGCCGGTAACAGGCCACAATATCGAATTGCTCAATCAATGGCAGCAGCGGGGGCAATTCAGTTATGTCGAACTGGCCGTCGCCATCGGTATAAAAGACAAGCTCTTTTATAGCGGCTTTGAAGCCGGACTGCAGGGCCGCTCCATAGCCGAGATTTGTCTGATGGTTCACTACCTTTACCCTGTTATTTCGACTTGCAATTTCGTCGGCAATCTGGCCGGTTCTGTCAGCACTCCCATCATTAACGATAATCAATTCGTAGTCGATGTTCATCTTTTGGAGAACACTTAAGGCCTGGACAACAGTCCCGGTGATATTGTCTTGCTCATTGTAACAAGGGAAGAAGACGCTGAGGGAAACGGATTTATTATGTTTTTGCTCAACCCGGCCGGCGGGCCAGTTGTTCGTTGTCACAGGTTACCACCTTTGCTCATCGGATATACGTGCTCGCTCACTCTCACACCTGCTTCGCTCGGAAGTGTAGAAGTTCAACGATGCGGTGTTATTCTGATCCCGTGCGATATTCTCCATATTGTAGCAAGCGAGGCGCACGGCCTCGATTCTGAGGCGATAGCCGTGCTGTTTGGCGTAGCGCTCGTGATTTTTTGCAAAGTCTTCTACCACCTGTTTGCAGAAATCATCGATGCGTGGTTTTAACTCATTAAATCTTGCGGCAATAAGGACTATTTCCAACATTGGGGCCGGCGAAGGATTTATATCATAAGCTTTTATCGCAAAATCGAGACCTTCTTGTTTTGCCTGCACTCCCTTGCCTAACATAAGAAGGTTGTGGGCAAAGGTGAGATTTTTGCAGAACTCATCCGGGAAGAGAGTCTTTCCAGCGAATATTCCTTCAAAGAGGTCTTTACCCTGCGGAGTAGTGTAGTCAACAAACAGCCGGTCTTTATTGTTGACGAGCACCAATCGCCAGCCGGGGTGATATTCAAGACCCTTTGCGAATGCGGTGTCGAACTGAGCGGCAGGCATCAAGACCACCCAGACTTTGTATCTTTTGAGTAGCTGGTCGGTCCACTCACCGATTTTTTTATAGTCATCGCCAGTGAGTGTATGGCCTCTTAACTGCGCGCTCTGGACAATCGGGCCACCGGACATAATGGTTGTCCAGAGGTTAAAGGTATCCACGTTATAGGCGGCCTGTGCCCTGCCATCCATAAACAGTTTCAGACCGATATGACCGGTGTTTGGGTCCGGCTCCTGGCCGAAGGCGATGAAGCCGCCTTCGGTCCAATAATTAAACATATTGCCTTTTAACTTGTTGTCTTTGATGAACTTGCAGGCACAGAACGGCTTGGCATCTGAGGCGCTCATCCTTATAAAGATGGAGGTCAGGTTTGGGTCAGCCGGCCAGGGGTCGAGATAAACTCGCTTGAACTTGAGGGTCCACCATCCGCCTAAGAACAGCACTACCGCCGTCCCGACACATATAAAGAAGAACTGAAGATTTTTGGGCATTGGTGAAACCACAAGGCGGATGTGCCTGCGAAAGTTAAGGGCGGCTGCAATCGCACATACAATTTGGTTAATAAACATCGCTATAACAGGGCAGGCAGCAACGGCTGCAATAGGGATAAACCTGCGGGAACGAATGGCCATATAAATGGTAAGGGCGGCAATTAAAAGCAACGGCAAATCAATTTTAGGCCATTGATAATCATCAGGGGCAGCAATTTTTCGCTTCTGATACGGCTTAACGGCACTGGAGGACCATATAAGAGCGGCAATCCATAATGCGAGCATTACCCATGCAATGATATACATTACTAAAAAAGGCACGGCGGTGCCGACGGGATTGTCCCACGCAAAAGCGGGGTGCCACTCGTGAACGTCACGCCATCTTTCGGCGTAGGGACTGGCGCTAATTACATAGGTGTGAGTAAGGTTAGTAAGATGGAACGGATTGAACACAACCGTCGCAACGAATGCGGCGATGCCGGCGGCTATTGTGTGGAAGACGCCTTTCCACTTAATCGAGGTGAGATTTTTCTTAAAGAATATCAGCACGACATCCAGCACTATCAGCAGAACCGGCAACAGAAATATGGTTATCATTTCTGCGCTTTCAAGGCCCGGGTCTTTAGAGCCGGCGGCTTTGGTTTTGGAGATAAGAAGGTAGAAAAAAACCGGCCAGGCGGTGACATTATATAAAATTGCAGTCAACTTTTTGTTGCAGGCGATAAAAAAATGCAGGCCAATAAATGGTATGAGCATTATGAATGCGTAGATATAGCCGCCGTGGACATTACACCAGAACACCGCCAATGGCACCAAAAGCCATATATACAGGACATTACGGTAAGTTGTGAGGACAAGAATAAGCAGGAAAACGGCGACGAACAAGTTTGAAAATCCGGCAGGACGGATGTCGAGGAACGAGCGGCCAATGAACATTGCAAAACAGGAGAATACGGCAGAGAGGCCCGGGTTGACACCCAAATTGATGGCTGTATAGTAAACACAGAGCACGGTCAATATGTAAATGGCGATTTTCCAATAGACCAGCGCATTGGATGTGAAACTGAGACCATCGGCGTAAGAGGATTTGGGCACCAATAGATAAAAGATGACGTGCGTCAGCCAGTTTTGATTGACCCAGCCGGTCGGATGCCAGTATTTTACCGTTTCAAGGCCGACTATGTCGGTAAGCCGCTGAGCCCACTTGGGCCAGGTTTTGATTTCTTCCAGTGTGGGACCGACTCTGTGCGAGTTTGCGCTGAAGGGTTCGTTCGTATCGACGCGAAACGGCCATATACATTTATCTGTCTGGCCCCTATTTACAAAATGCCGGCCACAGGCCATTGCGACCCAGGTGTCACCGGCGGCGACCATGTGCGTGCAGGCGTGGATTGCAAAGACGAGCATCCCGACCCAGGCGATAATCATTGGCCAGCCGGAGAAAGCTCTTTGTGTCTGGAGTTTTACCGGCTCTACCGGCGGTTCAGGTGAAGCCGGCTCCCTTATCTGCAGGGTTGATAGGTCGGCACGCTTTTTGCCTTTTATTGGCTGAGCCATTTTTCCAGTCTATCCA
>CAZKOQ010000330.1:0-4110 GCA_964554425.1 uncultured Pirellulales bacterium
CAAAACTGTATTGTCTGGGGAAATTTCCGCCAAGAGATTTGGAATTCGATGCCTTCCTTTAGTTGCATCCAGGATTGGACCGGTGGCGGCCAGGGAAATATCGATACCGACCCTTGTTTCGTAAACCCAGGCCATTGGGAGGACCCATGTAATACTCCTTATAACCATTGGGATGATGTATGGATAGATGGTGATTATCATTTGAAATCTCAAGCCGGCAGATGGGATGCAGATGAAGGACGATGGACGAAGGATGACGAAACAAGCCCATGTATTGATGCGGGAGACCTCGTGAGTCCAATTGGTCTTGAGCCGTTTCCAAATGGCGGCATTATCAATATGGGCGCCTACGGTGGAACAGGAGAAGCGAGTAAATCATACTTTGGTGAGCCGGTCTGCGAAACAATTGTCGCCGGCGATATAAATGGCGACTGCAAAGTCAATCTTATAGATTTTGCCTTTATGGCCTACCACTGGCTGGAAGAATATTAGTTTTGGGAGTGAGATTTAGATTATGTTTTCGCAAAGATTAATCGGAACAGTGCAATTGGTCATAATATTCATTTTGCTGGTATCCGCATCCAAAGCTGATATCAATGCAGCAGGATCTTTGCACGCTAAGCTCATCGTCCGCGGTAGTTATCTAAGCGGCATTCCTGTGCTGGTGCGGGTTGAGGTTATCAATGACAGCGGTAAAATCGAACGAGGTCTGTGGGATGCGGAGGCGAGTCTCTCGGTTGATAATCCGAATGTCACTTTGTCAACAAATAAGGTCGTATTATATAACGGCCTCGGAAGCACTCTGGTTAAGTTCACCGGCAGCGGCAATTTTATGCTAACGGCTAAGGTCAATGGGATGGAGGTTAGCCAGCAACTTTTAGACCTGCAAGGTAAGCCCATCACCGAGGTTTCAGGAGAGCTAACAGGCGACACTACCATCTGGAGCGGCGTAATCCACGTTACCGGCGATGTTGTTGTGCCTGCGGGCCGGACACTTACCATCCAGCCCGGCACGCTTGTGCTGATTGACGGCGTAAGCTCCGGCACAGGCGGGATAGATTTAGATGTGTCTGGTGCGATAATGGCGCTGGGCACTGCGGAATCACCGGTGACGTTCACTGCTTTCGACCCCGCAAAGGCATGGGGTGAGATTCACCATCAGAATGCCTCTGCATCCTCTTATCAATACACAGATATAACCGTCGCCGGCCATTCGCCCGGCGGCGGACATACCGGCGCAGGACCGGCGGTGAGGCCGGAGGGCTCCAAAATTGTCTTCGACCACGTCAGTATTACGGATAATGCCGGAAAGATTATACAGGGTTCTTCCGGCTCCGACCTGACCTTCCGCAACTGCCTCTGGGCACGGTCGGTTATGGGTCCGGAGATTGAGGGCACGGCGCTTTTGTTGGAGGATAGCTGGATTACAGAGATGCTCGCTCCGAACGACTCCGATGGCATTTACGTCCGCAAGCAGTTAGCACAGCAGACCTGCCTGATGAAAGGAGGCGTGGTTGCCAATGTGAAGGACGACTGCATCGATACGCTCGGTTGTAAGCTGACTATTGAGGACCAGATAATTCGGGACGCTAAGGACAAAGGCATCAGCATTTACGATGGCCAGGTGAACATCAATCACTGCCTGGTCGTCGGCAATAACAGGGCCCCGGAAGACCCGACCGTGGCCACCATTGCTACCAAAACAAATGAGGGTTTAACCGCTGTCGTCAACATCAACAATACGACAATTGTCACAACCAGGGTTCAGGGGCACGTCGATGTCGGCATTCAATCGCATAACAAAACCGGTGTCAAAAACGGCACTATCATTTACAACGTAAATAGTTCGATTATCGTTGCTACTGACCCCATCTACGTGCAGGCGCCGTATCTGTCGTCCGACATTCACATTAACTACTTGGACCTCTTTAACGAGGCCTGGTCGGGCACCGGCAACATCAATGCCGACCCCTGCTTTGCAGACCCGAATAATGGCGACTATCACCTTAAATCCCAAGCCGGGCGCTGGGATCCAAACAGCCAAACATGGGTAAAGGATTACGTGACGAGTCCCTGTATTGATGCCGGAGACCCACGTAGTCCCGTTGGATACGAGCCGTTTCCCAATGGCGGCATTATCAATATGGGCGCTTACGGCGGCACCGTGGAGGCCAGCAAATCGTATTTTGGCAAGCCAACCTGTGAAACCATTGTTGCCGGCGATATAAATGGCGACTGCAAGGTGAACTTTCTTGACTTTGCCCTTATGGCCTTTCACTGGCTGGAGGAAAGATAAAATGAGCTTGGAAGGGAAAATTGGCAATTTAGTAAGTAAGGCTAAAACAGCTTTGAAAGGGTTGGCTTATTCTGCTGTAATTGGATTGACCCTCACAGAAGGTGTGAGAGAAGCGAAGGCGGCAACATTATATGTGGATTTAAGAGCAAATGGAGCTAATAATGGTTCTTCATGGAACGATGCTTATAATTATTTACAAAAGGCTTTAACAGTTGCTCAGGCCGGAGATGAGATTAGAGTGGCGCAAGGGGTTTATAAGCCAGGTCTGGACCATCTTTCTTCGTTTAGACCCAAGAGTGGGCTGGTTATTAAAGGCGGATATGCCGGCGTTAGTCAATCACATCCAGATAACCGAAATATAAACATGTACGAAACTGTCCTCAGTGGAGATATAAATGGCGATGACATTGAAATTGTAGATCCTTGCGATTTACTTAATCACCCAAGCAGAGCAGAAAATAGCTATCATGTTTTATGGATTTCTAATGGAACCGCTATGTTGGATGGTTTTACTGTAACTGGTGGAAATGCAAATTATGGCACAAATGAACATCTTTGGGGTGGCGGTCTACTCCAGATAGGAGGCAGCCTTATCATTACTAATTGTAAATTCACTAACAACTCTGCCGCTTCTATCGGTGGTGCTATGGTTTTGCATCCTTCAGCATCGGGTTTTGGAGCAGTCATTACTAATTGCATATTTAATCATAATTATACACGAGGATATGGTGGAGCAATATGGAGCGATTATGGTTGGCTTATCAGCGTTTCTAACTGCACATTCGTAGAAAACTCGTCAGGATACGTGGGAGGAGGAGTTTATTTTATGTTTGCTATTCCATCTTATTCCTTACATGAGGACCTTTACATTCAAGATGTTATAGCTCCTCTACAAGATAGAAATCCTGCACTTAAAAACTGTATTTTCTGTAGTAATAGAGTCAAAAGCAATATGGACGAATTTGCGCAGATCGATGGGTATCCTCGATGGGATATTCGTGACAATGTGGAATACAGTTGCGTTCAAGGATGGACTGGAGGCGGAATTGGTAATTTTGACGCAGACCCGTGCTTTGCCGACCACAACAACGAAGATTATCACTTGAAGTCCCAGGCAGGACGTTGGGATGCAAACGAAAGACGATGGATGATAGACGAGGTGACGAGTTTGTGCATTGATGCAGGGGACCCGGCAAGTCCTATCGGCCTTGAGCCGTTTCCCAATGGCGGCATTATCAATATGGGTGCCTACGGTGGCACAGTTGAGGCGAGCAAATCATATTTCGGCGAGCCAGTTTGCGAAACAATTGTCGCCGGCGACATAAATGGCGACTGCATTGTAAATTTCAAAGATTTTGCAATTTTGGCCTTCCACTGGTTGGAGGACCACTAATGTTCAGGGGACAGAGGCAAAGGGCAGGTGGAAATCTTAAAATGGCAGAATATAAGCCCTTGCAATAGCAAAAACGACTTTCCATCTCAAAAAATGAATGGCCTTAAGGCAAAAAATCGAGAATTTTGGACTAAATTTCCTGTCACATTTTTACGTTTGCTACGTTCTATATATAAGGGCTGGCTTGACATAACAGTTGCTCAGACAATCAGTCCTGACAGAATCTGCAGTCAAGAGACTTGCGACTATTTGACACAACCTTCTCGGAAAGGACAGAAGATGCCCAAGTCAATGACCAAAGGCCTCCAAATCATCGTATTTGCACTCATCCTTGCGTTTGTCCCCACAGCCGCCGCAAATATCATTTATGTCGATGATAGTGCCGTTGGCGCCAACGATGGCTCATCATGGGCCGACGCCT
>CAZKOQ010000331.1:0-4072 GCA_964554425.1 uncultured Pirellulales bacterium
AAAATCGCTGGCAAAGGTTGGTTTTGCAGCAGCGGCAGCTATACTGATAGCGGTTGCCCTATTGCTCAATACACCCGTTGCCAAAGGAGTAACTATTGAGCAGATTTACAAAGCACTTGAGAAGGTCAGGAATGCCTATGTAGCAAGTTTTGTTCCCGGCCAAAAAGAACCGACTCAAGAGAAATGGATGTCGCATGCGTTAAATGTTTACATAACTAAAACTGGAAAGCAACTGGTTCTTTGGGACCTCCAAAACAAGGTTAAGAAGACAAAGCATTTGGACTCCAATTCAGTCGAGACAACAGTGCTATCTGCTGAAATAGTTACTGAAATCGAAACGACGGTGACCACCTTCCTTGGTCTGGTGCCCTTTGCCGACCTATCGACACTCCCCGACAACGCTAGTTGGAGCCACATAGTTGGCCAACACTTGGGAAGTATCATTAAAGGAGTTGAAGTTTATGACCTGACATGGGGCGAAAAAGCTTACGATGGCTCTATTGTATTTAAGAAGTGGCGAGTTTTTGTAGACCCAAAAACAGACCTTCCTAAAAAAACTGAATTCTATCAAAAGTCGGCTGCCGAAGACGATTATATTTTTATGGCTTCTATGGAGGTTGAATACTTGAGCGACAGCAAAATGCAAAGTATCGTTAAAGAGATGTCTTTTTAGAGCAACAATACTTCATTTCGGCTGCCAGAGGGGGCTTTTATTCCTATAACCATCGGCTGTTTTTTCCACAAATAGACTTTCAGCTTTTACCTTATCAACGTGATTATCTACAAATCCGACGTTGACAGTTTTGTTTGGATGACGGCCATTTATAGCATCCTCCTCCTGGCCGGGCCATAAATCCCTTTTTTTGTTAATGTCAAGCCCTGGGATATAAGCTGTATCTTCTATGGTATTACCAAGAGCAACGGGCGGTGCATCAGTTGCGTGCCACCAGCTTATTAAACTATAGCCGCTATCAACCACCAGCAAAGTTTCGCCAGGACGTGATATGTCTTCGCTGCACAAAGGCGTCCCAACAAATTCTTCTCTACGGCTTGGAATATCATCAGAACTTTTGCATATAGACCGGTTCACGCCATAATTGCCGCAGAGGATATTATTCTTAAGTTTGGGATTACTTAGCCGTTTAGAGGGGCACCGAACTACTGTTCTTTTGCTGTCGGATTTTGTGTAGAATCCTTGTATGAAATTAAACCACCACCATCCTGTTCTATCATATTGAATGTATCCAGGATAACCGTCTGGAGGAGAATTCATAGGAGTGTTATCAAAACCGTAAGGTAGTGTTAGGTTCTGGGTTTCGTACATAAACAAACCAAATGTCAACTGCCTGACATTCGAGCCGCAAAGGACAGCTTTGGCCTGTTGCCTCGAATTTTGCAATGATGGCAATGATATACCTATAAGAATGGCGATCGTGGCAACGACCACAAGCAGTTCAACCAGCGTAAAACAGGACCGCCTCATACTCGCTTATTCTACGGTCGTTCTCCTGATGAATCAACATAGAGCATTCATAAAAGAAACAGGCGGGAGATTTTATCTTGCCTATATCGTTTGCCTTGGCGGGTAGGTATCTAAGCACACGCCCTCATATAATAACAAGTCCATTCACCTGTTACGGTGCAAGCAAGAGGGTCGTCAGGGTCTTCTATGCAGGGCGATTCTTTATATCTGAGCATCCTGGAGCCCGTGCAGCTTCCGCTCGGTGCGGTGTCACAGCCATATCTTGTGAGGTACTCCTGGTACATACCTCCGCACATACCGCCGAGATCGGTGCAATATATTACACTGTATGTCTGGATAAGCCGCGTGCAGGAGTAACCCGCATTCCCAATTATGTTGTTGAGCTGACCGTCATTAAGTTCAGTGAAGTTGCCTTGTAATTGTATAGGTTGATTGGAAATCAAAAGGACTGTCCCTCCGCTCCAGTCCATATCGAAGAAATCGATTTCAGTGTGATAGTAAAACTTGTTGCTCGTCAGGTCTATAGACCAGACAAACTCACTGTCAATGTGCTCAAGAACAATGAAGTGATTCTTTCCTGGTATGTGAAGGATTACTTCGCAACCATAAAGATTCTTAAGGGTCTGGATGTCTGCCTTTATAGCCTTGCAATAAAAGCCCAGACTTTGCACAAATTCTTTCATTGCGTAAATACTTGTAGTCTTATTAGGCTCACTTATCAACTGAGCGAGCTGTTGGTTAGTAACATCTTTACTCAAACGTGAAAGGCTATATTTGAGAGATATTGTTGCGCAGTTCTGTGGCTGTGTGCCTTCAGAGGATGCGACCGTCAACCTCTCAGCCAAAAGCAGGTCGGTATCCACCGATTGTGAGTAGCGATACTGGACGGTGCTATCTGTAATGTTAGAGCGGTACTCTACCAGTGCATCACTCTCGTACTGAACTCTAAAACATGCTGGCTCAGGAACATTACTGCTAATCCTTGTAAATTGCCAGAGGTCGCTGGCTAAAAGTCTATTTGAGCTGGTATCATACTGCTCAATCAGAATAGTGTCAGGAACCCAGTTGCCTGATATCAACTGGTAATTAGAATACTGTCTGGATGTTATAGAATTTCCTGGTCCCCTTATCGAGCAAGATATTACGGCGTAATCTTTTTCCGCATCCAGAACAAAAAGCATTTCCGAGCCAGCATCGGAATTGTTAAGCGTTAGATGTATCTGGTTTTGGCCATCGATGTCCTGTTCGGTTGCAGAGGACTGAGCGGCACAAAGATTCTCATAAGAATATTTGCCATATCCCCAGGGGACGATTCCGGCTGTCAAAGGCCCTGTAACGATATGTGGGGTTTCGCTAGTTGTGTCAACAATTGCATGGTTACCTGGCAGAAAATACGTGGTGTACTTTTCGCCATCCCACGCGAAAACACGTCTGGCGTTCCAGCCGAGGTCAAACTGTTTGGTCATAAAATTGCCTTCTAAGTCTTTGCCTGGCTTTACTGAGTCTGTTCGTGATTGCACATTGATTTCCCAGTAAAACCTTTCTCCATCAAACCTTACCACCACGGTGGAATTCATTGTGTACTCATTGGAGAGGCGGTAGCGGACGTCGAACGGTATGGCATCGAGCTTCATCTTCTGGAGATTTTCGGTCAATTCAGGCTTATTTGGGTTATCTTGATACTCCTGGACCCGTTCTTTTATTTGACGCTCAATCTCGTTTGGGTCCGTTACTTTCGCCGCTCTATATTCCCCGTGAGTTGCCTCAATCGTCCCGGCAGGTACCCAGGTCTTTCGCGGATGGCTTGTGAGTTTTTGGAAGATTTGCAGAATCTCGGCCCTATCTAATTGCCTATCTGCAAACGCAGCGCAACTGACGAACAGCGAAGAAAGTATCGCTAATGCAAAATGTCTCGTTTTCATACTTACCTCCTTTACTCAAGTTTTGGTCAGTTAGAAAAACAACTCGATAACAGAATTTTACCAAACCTAAATATCAAATATTTCTGTTTCATCTAATAATAAAGCGATTCTAAAGCGGCGGGTATTGACTATTTTTTACTAAGTTTTTTTCGCAAAATGCTAAGAAATTATGAGGGAGGTTTAGAGACAGCAGTATCTCGTTTGAAAGTTATCGCAGTTATGGCGATGGAAAAGTATGCCCAAAAACACTCGATGTGTCGTCCAAACTTAGTACGAGTAAGAGGGTCAAACAACCGGAGAGGGACTGCATGCCACGACTATTCAGTTTTTTCAAGCCAATATTCGGTGAAAAGCATTAAATCGTTAGTGTTAACAGTGCCGTTTGTGTCCAGGTCGGTTCCTTCACACCAGTTCGGCTCGCCACACCCATTCTCCTGCCAGTATGAGGCGAGTATCGCAAAGTCACCCAAGTCAACTCTGGTATCTTTATTGAAGTCGCGTGTGCGGACATGAGAAAACTTAAGATAATAGATGGGGTAGCCCCAGTTTATGTTGTAATCATAGAATCCCACGTTGCAGGTGCCTATGTTTATGGCATTATAATCAATAATAAACCAGTCTCCTGCTTGTATGTCACTAGAGACTGTTGTATACAAGTCAAACTCAT
>CAZKOQ010000332.1:0-4037 GCA_964554425.1 uncultured Pirellulales bacterium
ATTGGCCGTGGATAACAACTATTTGCGACGTCTGCCGTCCTGATTTGCTGTTCGAAATGGAAGCCACCGCAATCGCCAAAGCTAACTACCCTCACTAACGGTTTCTGCTTAAAGCCCTACTTCATTTCCGACAAGCGAGAGAATAAGTATCTGGTCTTTACTATTCCGTTACGACCTGTAATCCGTTATACTGTTTCCGGTCATTCAAAAGACAGCCGGACTGAACAACTATTGGGCCGCCTGAGTAGTCGGCGTCAAAATAGTAAATTACTCTATCAAGGGGCTGAAAATGCCGGCAAAAACTTTGCTTGTTGTGGTTTTACGGATAACCGGGCTTACTATGTTATGTGCTTTTATTTTTGTATTCTGTCCGTTCCGATGGATGGTGGCCATTCATAAATGGCTTGGCTTAGGGCAGCTTGCCTACAGCCCGCTGATAAGCTATCTGACCCGCACACTGTCGTCTATATATGCATCTTTTGGGGCCGTATTTCTATTCATATCGTTCGATATTAAGCGCTATCTGCCGCTTATTCGTTTCCTCGGCGTGGTCACAATCCTCGGCGGCGGCGGCGTTACCATTCTCGACACAATTATTCACCTGCCAATTTTATGGAGCATTTCTGAGGGTCCTGTGACCATTCTTCTGGGTCTTGTGCTGATACTGTTGACATCACGTATCCTTCGATAAGGTGAGTCGATGTGAAAAAGTAATGTTACTAAATATGCGAATCCAACGCAGTTGCGCATTTGCTAAAAGCATATCAAAAACTATTGCGACAGTCGCCGGCATTTGCTATTCTATCAGGGGTCTTAACGGTATTTTTTCAACAGCATAGTAACTGATTTTGGAGGTTTTGCAGTGGACAAGACTAAGAGAAAGACTTCAAGACGGCAGTTTCTGCGTGATGCAGTAGGCACAGCAACAGCATTTACAATTGTCCCTCGTGATGTATTAGGCGCCGGGCAAAAGCCACCAAGCGAAAAACTCAATATCGCCTGTATCGGCGTCGGCGGTCGGGGCGGCGACAACGTCGGAGGCGTAAGCAGGGAGAATATTGTTGCCCTGTGCGATGTTGATATGCGACGAGCCGGAAAGGCAATTGAGAATCACCCAAGCGCCAAACAATACCGGGATTTTCGCAAGATGCTCGACGAGATGGACAGCAAAATTGACGCAGTAGCAGTTTCGACGCCGGACCATACCCATGCGGTAGCGTGTATGGCGGCAATAAAAAGAGGAAAGCACGTCTATTGTGAAAAGCCGCTGGCGCATTCAATCTATGAGATTCGAGAGCTTATGAAGGCCGCACATGAGCATAAGGTGGTAACACAATTAGGCAACCAGGGACATTCATTTGAACATATTCGACTGTTCTGCGAATGGATTTGGGACGGGGCAATCGGAAACGTCCGCGAAATCCACGCGTTCTGCGATGCCAATCACAGCAAAATCCATCAGTTGTCTCGCGTTTCGGAGAGGCACGAGATTCCGCCCGAACTTGACTGGGACTTATGGCTGGGACCTGCACAGGAGCGTCCGTATAATCCGATGTATTTGCCTGGCAGCTGGCGAGGCTGGATGCCATTCGGCTCCGGAACGATAGGCGACTGGGTATGTCATGTCGTTGACCCAGTATTTTTAGCGCTTGACCTGGGAGCTCCAACGACTATCCAGGCGCAGGCCAAAGAGTATGACCCGAAGAAACACGCGGATACGTTTCCCGCCGGGACAATCATTACATACGAATTTCCAGCAAAGAACAAGCGTGGACCTGTTAAGCTTGTCTGGTTTGACGGAGTAGAAAAGCCGCCGCGTCCCGCGGAGTTGGAACCGGAACGAAATGTGCCCGGCACAGGAGCGATTGTATTCGGAGATAAGGGCACAATTATGTATGGCTCACACGGCGCGGGCGGCGTAAGAATAATACCTGAAGCAAAAATGAAAGAATACAAGCTCCCTGCAAAGACACTGCCGCGGGTAAAAGGGCACTATGAGGATTGGATTGAGGCAATAAAGAATAAAGCACAGCCAGGTTCGTATTTCGATTACGGCGGCCCTTTAACTGAGCTTGCGCAGTTGGGCATTATTGCAACAAAGATGCTTGGCCAGAAGCTCCAATGGGACAGTCAAAATATGCGCTTTTCCAATTGCGACGAGGCGAATCAGTTTATCAACCCACCATATCGCCAGGGCTGGACACTGTGATGCAAATACGATAATACCGCTCCAAAATTGGCAATAAATGCGAGATAAACGGACAAGGCGGGCGGATTATTTCTTTGGCTCCGGAATGGCGATGTCGATTTCTCGCACAGACCCAAATACAGATAGAGGTTCGTCGAAATCCTGCTGCCGGCCGACGGCCAGGATTTGTAACTTTTCGGGATTTAAGTGCCTGCGGGCAACACGCAAAACATCTTGCTTAGTAACTTTTTCAACGTTCTCTTTGGCCTTTTCCAAAAAATCCGAAGGATACCCAAAGTATTCATAAATCACAAGGCGTCTGATGATTTCATCCTTTGTATCAAAGTTAAACACAAAGGAATTAAGGTAGCTCTCTTTAGCTAAGGCAAGCTCCTGGTCGGTAACTTCTGCTTCTGTTATTTTTTTAACTTCGTCCGCCATAGCACGGATAGCCCGCACGGCGGCTCCTGACTTGGTCTGGCAGCCAACGTAAAATAAACCCGGATGGTCATAGTCGGCGGAATAGTAACCACGGACTGAGTATGCCAGTCCCTGACGAGAGCGCACATTTTTAAACAGGCGGCTCGTGAAGGTGCCTCCAAGAATTTCATTCATCACAATTAACGCAAAATAGTCCGGGTCGCTCATCAGACCGCCGATATGCCCCAAGAGTATGTTCGCCTGATTTATGTCATCTTTGCGAATTAGATTGACGGTCTGTCGAAACTCATATTGGACGGTCGGCAACGGCGGCAAATTAAAGTCGGTCTTTTCCCATCCCTTGAACACGCTCTCGATTTTCTTGGCCATTTCAGCAGCGTTGAAATCGCCCCAGGCGGCGAGCATCACGTTATTGGGGTGATAAAATTTCTTATGGAACGTAACCAAGTCCTCGCGGGTAATACTGTTGATGGTGGCGTATTCAGTATGCCGGGCGTAGATACTTTGTGGGCCATAGATAAGCTTACCGAACTCGCGGTATGCGATTGAGCCAACAAAGTCATTTCGCCGGGCAATGGAGCTGCGTTGCTGGATTTTTGCCAGCTCGATTTTGTCTTCGCGAAATGCTGGATTAATCAGCACATCAGCCAGAATTGAAAGTCCTTTGTCAACATCGTCCTTGAGCACCGACATCGAGGCCGAACCTAAATTCTGACCTATACCGGTCTCAACCCAGGCAGCAATGCGCTCCAGCTCCTCGTCAAGCTCGTCTCCGGTTTTGCTGGTGGTTCCTCCGGTTCGCATCACGGTCCCTGCGATGGAAGCAAGGCCGACCTTGTCCGCCGGCTCATAGACCGAACCTGTGCGTATCACAGCCCACACGTTGACCAGCGGAAGCTCGTGGTCTTCCAGCAAAAACAGCTTCATACCATTGGCCAGGGCGACACGCTGAATTTTTGGAATACGAATGTCACCCAGTTTGGGATACTTCAAATTCTTGTAATGCATCGCCTGCTGTTGAGAACAACTGCACCACAAACAACACAGCACAAGGGCAAAACAGCTAAAAGTCTTAATCGGCGATAGCCATTTAACTTGCATTTTTCGTAGCTCCTATCTAAATCAGTTCTCTGCGGCAACTGTTTCGATGATACCAACAGTTCGATTCTTGCTCGTGAAATATTCTTTTGCAGCTCGCTGAATGTCTTCAGAGGTAACTTTGTCAATGCTGTCAAGCTGTTTGAACAGATTACGCCAGTCTCCCGTGACGACCTCGTAGAAGGTCAACAGATACGCCAGGTCGGAGTTAGAGTCGAGCTGTCTTATCAGGCCAGCACGGGTCCTCGTTTTGGCTTTGGCCAGCTCTTCCGGCGATACGGCCTCGGGTTTGAGCTTTTCGATTTCAGCA
>CAZKOQ010000333.1:0-4037 GCA_964554425.1 uncultured Pirellulales bacterium
TTCAGACAGTCTCGACAAAAGCCAAAAACAGACATCTCATCGACTATATTGGAGATTTTTCCGGACTTTGGCCTGAAATAAGGTCTTTTATCAGCCCAAAATTGTGGAAGCCATCCAGCAAAAGCTTCGTTTTTGGCTCCTCTGACTTTTGTAAAATCACTGGAAATGGCACGCTTTTTTACCAATTAGGATTATTTTGCAATTTCTATTGTTGAATTGAGAATAACCACCCGTAGAACGAGTTAGCTGAGACCATCTACTCGCTGCCATTCAGCAGTTTCCCCGTCGCCTTATCCCAGCGCACAGTGCGGACCTTCATACGGTGCCGCTGGCCGTGGCAATCCGTGCAGTATTCCTTTTGTTTACCTGCCTTAGAAATAGATTCCTCAGTGTTCTCGTCCAAAGCGGTCTCGACCACCGCAAGAATAGGGGTATGCTCCAAGGTTTTTTTGATTTCCTGTCGAGGGTGACACATCATACAGGTTGGATTGATTTTGGCTTTGGGGTACATAATTTCAGGCGGCGTGATATTTTTTTCATCCGAACGGTGACGCTGCGATTCACCGTGACACCGCTCACACCCAATACCCACTACCTCGTGACTGAGTGCAAGCTCCTCCTCATCAAAATCTATATGGCAGGCAAAACAAAATGAATTGGCGACATAATATTCACTTTCCGGCTGTTCATTAACATCACTATGCTTTACCTGTTTCGCAGCAGAGTCCCTCTCGGCTATTTTATCAAGTGAGCAGTTTGCCACAATTGATAGCAGCAAACTGCTCACCATAATCTCAACCAACGTCACGACCCTTGCCTTCGTGACCTTCATATTCTATAACCTTGTTCCCATCGTCAGCTGCAACATCGGCATTTTTTGAAAACACTATCGTGGCTGTCTCTTACACGTATTCCCAATCTTTTAACCATTGGTAATCCGCCGGCAGCTTGGCCCACGCCTGGTCCATTGCTGCCTCAAGCTCCTTCGCCTCAGTCACATCGAGCTGGCGGCGCTCCTTGACGGCCTTTGCCATATTGTCAACCTGGTGCGCGTTTATCAAGCCCGGAATTGGCGCGGTAACAGCCGGATTGCACAGAATGTAGCGAATGGCCTCTCTCGCCAGACGGTCGTCTTCCTCCGCGGAAGGACTTCCAACCGAACTATCGCCCTTAAATAATGAATTGCTCGCAAACGGCTTAATGCCAAAAATGCCTACATCGTATTTCTTTACCGCCTCAAAGACACTGTCCTTCGGCAGCACCTTGCTCTTTGCGGTATAAGGCGTTACCACAACCTGCACGATATCGGGATAAGTTTCTATCATCCACTTTATATGCGGTCGGTCGTGCGAGGAAAAACCGGTGAATCGGGCTTTGCCCTGCTGCCTGGCCTTCTCGAGCGCCTTCATCATTTCGTCAACTTCGGCGTTTGTGTGGTTGCCGCTCTGCTCGTGCATTGTTATTCGCCACAGGTCAACATATTCTAACTTTGCCTCGCTCATTCCTTTATCAAGCGTTTTCAATAGCGCCTCAGCCGTGCGGAAATTGTCGTTTCGCATCTCTTCCTGATACCACGAAAAGCCCAGATACATCTTGTCGCGTCTGTCCCTCAAGGCGCCGGCGTAAGTTACCACTTCTTCCTTAGTGCAGGCGTCAATATAATTGATTCCACACTCGATGCACTTACTGACAACATCATAGCGATTCTTCTTGAAGGCCTCGTTGCTTAAGCCGGCATCCAACCAGCCATCGCCCTTAAACGCATCCGGCACCATCACATTAACACGTTTCCAGTGTCCGCCTAAGCACACCGCCGAGGCCCAGATGTTAGTCTTCCCCAGCCGCCGGTATTCCATCTCCGGATTATAACTGCGAGTTTTCTTGACAGCCTTGTCAGCGGGGTATAGGCGCTCCGGCCCCTGACAGCCGCCCAGACCAACAGCCAGTCCCGCTGCCGCGACCGCACTATCTCGCACAAACTCTCGCCGCGTCATACTGTTTGCCGGATTCGGTTGTTGTTGATTCTGTTCCATTGTTTTCTCCTTTGAATATCTTCGATTAAGATTTGTTCTACGTGTCCTATTTCACGCCTCAGCGACAGCTTTTCTGTAACACTCTTTCAAATAGTCACGCGCCTTCGCCAGATTGCCGGCCATTACGTCCGGCTCCGGATGCCCGTGCATAAAAGCGTTAGTATATCCACGATAGCGAATTTCCGCAAGGGCCTTTATCCACGGCGTCATATCCGTCGGGCCGATGCCAGGAAGCTGCTTTGCCTCAGAAAATTGTTGCCAGGCATAAAAAAAGAAAAGCTGCTTGCCGCAAATCCGTATCGCCTCCGGCACCGACGCTTGTATGGCCTGCAAATGATATGGCGCGAGCGCAATCCCCAATCTTGGCGACTTATTTATGTCAACAAATGCCTTAAATGAATCAAGCGAATCGAGCATCGCCTGGCCGTGATTCTCAATAGCCAGGTAGGAATTGTATTTCTCCGCCAGCTCCACAAGGGGCTTTAGCCCATCAATAAACTGACGCATCCGTGTAACCAGCTCCTCCGGCTTGCAGGGGCCGGCGCTGCCCTGAACCGCCACGCCGCCGCCCGTCTTACCCAATAGTTCAGCATATTTGGCGTAGCCGCCGCTATAGACTGAAAATGCAAAAAGTTTCAGCTTGTGCTTGGCCAGCAACGCTTTCAAGCCCTCCGGCCCCAGCCGACCGGCAACATCATCTAAATGGGGACAACCCTCGTGCGCCGACCATATATCTATTGCCTCGAATCCCAATTTTGAAATTCGCTCGCACGCCTGCTCAATCGACAGTTGCATAAAATGAATCGACGAGGTAGAAAGCCGCATCCTCCACTTTTTCTTCTTGGCTTCGGCATCCTGCGCTTCTGCTGACAGAAACGGCATCACAATGCCGCCTGCCGCACCAAAACCTACGGTTCTTAGAAAATCGCGTCGATTCAAGTTTTTGTCCATTGCAAAATTTATTTCTGCCTACAATTCAATAACCAAATCGGGATTGTCAGGCCCAAAGTGCTTGAGCATCACAATCGGGTCGGTTGCAGACGGATTGGTGATGGTAACGCCCTTCTTGGCAGCCGATTCACTAACGAAAAATTCATCGCTGGTCAACTGTCCATATCTTATAAGCGAAGGCGTCTCAATATCCCACAGCCCCATCTTGCCGTGGCCTTGCATCATAATAAATCCATAAGCAGCGTTATCTTTAATAGTTACCGTCCGGCCCGGCAGAACCGTAAGCTCATTGGCGCTGAACGCCCTCGATTTGTAGCAAATCCAGCTCTCAACGTAACCTTCGGCCTGCATTTTCTTGAGAGGCCGCACCGGCTTGGGTTGCATAAACCGGTTCTTTGCAAAATTCGGGTCAACGTTCAGCTCCCAGTCAATCACCTCAAGCAAAAAGTCGACATCCCCCACCTTGTTTTTGGGCGTATCCTTCCAGAGAAGCTCTTTAGGAACAACCTGGTGATGAGGAAGCGACTCATACATCGCAAAAACATCGGATGCCTTTTGCGGCTCATAAGTGCACAAACTACCAGGCGCATGCAGCACGCCAGGCGGCACATCCCAACCCGTCCCAACATCAAGTCGGTATGCAACCGAAAGAGCGGTGATTTTGTTGTCGCCCTCGGTAAAATCCGCCAGACATTGTCGCACCTGCTCCTTTGTGGTGCCCGGCTTTAGCCCAAAGAAGGTATAGGGGTAATCGCCACCATAGTTATTTGCCTGCGGCGGAAAATAATACGCCTCGGGCTTACCCAACTGACCCGTTAATTTCGCGTGCTCATCGCGATGGTGGATATGATGCGGCAAAGCACCTTTATTGTCGAAGAACTTCGAATACATCGGCCACCGTTTATATTGCTTCCATAACCTGTCGCCGATAAGCTCGCCCTTCAGCTCTTCAATCGCATCCCGCAGCAGAACCTTTTGTATCTTTCCATTATCCTCAAACACAATAAAGCTCAAGCCCTCGTTCGGTGCGGTTAGCGGCCCGTTGTCTGCCGG
>CAZKOQ010000334.1:0-4034 GCA_964554425.1 uncultured Pirellulales bacterium
AACAAATGGGCACATAGCAATGCAAACGCATATTTTTGATAGTAAGTATCAAGGATACTGATAATGCACATTACGACTTTGGAAATATTCTGCGCCCCGGCAGATTTGCTGGCCTGCCAAAAACGGCTCAAAAAATCTTTGTAAAGTTGCCTCTTAAATCGTCAGCTATGTGAAGAAACAAACGGCTTTCTGAGAGATAATGTCGGCCATAAGCCGGAGCGTGTTATCACTGATGTCACAGACTTTAACGATGTCCTGGTATTTAGCTTTTTCGGGAAAAATTTCCTGTAGCAAATTTGGCATCCGGTTGAGACGCTCGTCATTGAAAATGAAGTTAGCGTGCGAGGGAAAAATGGCGACGTAAAAGATGTCGCTTTCCACCAAGTCCTGGAAGAAATGCGTGCCGAATGATAGTTCAGGCATCAGGTTTCCGCCTTCGTAGGCAATCTCGCCCAGTATAGCGACATTGTTGATTTCGGAGAAACTCACGGGTACGCCGAGGGATGGTGTGGTTGTTCCCCAGCGGCCCGGGCCCAATAGAAGCGTGGGAAGCTGCTCTCTATTTATGATGCTTTTGTTGAGTGCGCCGACAAGACGAGCGATGTCATATTTTTGGACAAGCGGCAAAGATTCATAACCCTGCGGACGGACGTATATTATTCTCTTGATGTCCCGGGCGATGCTGCCTCCCATAAAATATCCCTGGCACTGAAAAAGGATTTTGTCCGGCTTGATGTTCGACGGAGTTTGCACCTCTGGCTGCGGGCTTTTAGTCTGGAGAGGTCGGCACTGGAGCAGGTTAATCAAAAATTTCCCATCTTTTGTGAAGTTGACTGTGAACTCGACATCCACAGGATAGCGATAATCTTCCTCAAGGGTCTTGAGGATTCGTTGCATATCCTGCACAAAAGAAGTGTCGGTCAACAGCTTTTCAAACGTCAGAAGCCAATACTGCCGCCTGTCGCCAAGCTCGCCGGCCCTTTGAGTCAACTGAGAATCGGGAACGGCAAGAAGGTCGCGCTTTAGGTCAAGATTTTCGCCGAGGACCTCCTGGAGCGGAACTGTCGTGAAGTTGTTTTCATTGACATCGAGCAGGTCAACCTGATGCTGTGAGAATTTTCTGACATCATCCATACCTGCGAGAGGCCGCAGCAAAGGAGCATCGAGCGCGATTATGCGGGGATAGTCATCCTCGACGCGATTGACGGCCCGGGTGCCGAGGCCTAAGACCAATCTGAGCATTCCTGCCTTCGGGTCGAGGTCCGGCTTCCAGACAAAGGTGTTGTAAGAGACACCGACTCCTGCGAGGTCCGGGAAGAAATAGCTTTTGCGATATGAGCCGGATACCCGCTGGACAAGCAGCGCCATCTGCTCATCCTGCTGGTCGAGACCTCTCTGGAGTCGGTAGGTTAAGGCGTCCTCGTTCATTGTGCTTGCATAAACCTTGCGGACGGTCTGCTCGAACTGCGAATAGCGCTGCTCGGGACTGCCCTGGTTGACGCAAAAGAAGCTCTGATATTTGCCGGCGAAGGCATTTCCAAAGGCATCCTCCAGCAAGCTGCTGGAGCGGACAATAATGGGGGACTGGCCAAAATACTCTATCATTTCCTGGAACTGCTCGCGGACCTGGTCGGGGAATCTTCCGGTGAGCATCTTATCTTTGAGCTCGGAGGCCACCTTGAAGTATCCTTCTTTGGTTTTTTGCTCCATCCGCAATTTCCACCAGTCATTTTCTACAATATAGGTATAGAATACATCCGAGCCGACATAGAAGGAATCGTGCGGCTCGAGGTGCTGTTTCCAATCAAACGATTGGTCTTTTGACATAATACTATTGGCAAGGAGCATACCGACCGCTTTTCCGCCGATGAAGCCGGTTCCGATTAGGCGGTTACCGATATCGAGCAAGTCTTCGAGAGAAAGATGCTTTTGCGCAAGCGCGAGCATTCTCTTTTCGCGGCCAATCATAACTCGGCATAGCTTCTCGACCATTTTTTGCCTGTCCTTGTGGGTGGCAGAAGTGTCTCTGGATAGCTCTTGAGCCCTTAAAAAAAGATGGTCCCAGTAATCCAAGGCCCTCTGCGTGGATTCAAGCCCTCTTTCGGAAATATACGTAAAAAGGCGGGAGGCATCGACGCTATTAGTGATGGGGACAAACTGGTCGCCTTGCTGGAGGTGTGGGAGGAACATCGTCGGAGAATAACGCTTCCAGACTTTCAAGGGATGGATGCAGAAATTTCCCTGCAGGTTATAAAGGTCCAGCAGGAGCTGAGTTGTCTCGCGGATGCGGGCTATGGTTTTGAACGAGTGGCTGTTACGCAGGAGCGCAAAGTAAGCTATAGTGTCAAGCTCGAACAGAAATGGGCAGGTAATCATAAAGAAGTTGCCAATCATCAGGTCGGTTGCCCAGGCGCTGAGCAGGTCGGAGAGGCAGTCGAATACATAAAAGACACCTTTTCCTTCCCGGGCGATTATGTTGTGGACCTGGGTGGAGAACGCTTCAAAGCCGCTGGCCGCGATGAGATTGTAAGTTGTAATACCGGCAGCAGAAAGGACGAGCGGTTTATGATTGGCGAACCGCATATAAACGATTTTGCGGCCGTCGCGACAAGCTCTCACAACGAAAGGCGTAACAAAGTTGCAGAAATCGTCGATAGAGTCCACCTGCCAGACGACGTTATCGCCCTTTCTTAAATGATTTAGCGCTACATCCAGGCCCTCAAGACCTGTGCTTTCGCGTTCAGCCATAGAACTCACCTTTTCTTGCATATTCGACGACAGACTATTGTTGCCACCTTTCGGCGGGGACGTTATAATAAGCAAAACTAATGATAATCTTGCGTAAAGGTGTTGAAAAGACTACGTCTCTAAGATACTATATTACGCGAAAATTGGGACGTATTGGATTAAAAAGATAATACAATGTATCAAGGTGGCTTATAATGCACATAGAGACCCTACGGATATTCTGCGACCTGGCAAATTTACGAAGTTTCTCGAAGACAGCAGAGAAACACCTTTTGAGCCAGTCGGCAATCTCTCAGCAGCTTGCGCAATTAGAGCTTTCGAATAATTGCCAACTATTGGACAGGAAGAAAAGACCGTTGGAGCTAACTACGGCGGGGCAGTTGTTTTACCAGGCGGCAAAGGATATGCTCGACCGGTATGAACAGTTGAGAACCGAACTAAATGCGATGAAATCATCTGCCGGCAACCGAATAAATGTGGCGGCGATTTTTAGCATTGGAATGCACACTCTGCCGGATTATGTCAAGAAGTTTCTTGTCAGTTATCCAAACGTCAACGTTCATATCGAATACCTCAGCGCCGACAAGATTTATGAGCAGGTCCTGTCGGGCGACATCGATATTGGTCTGGTGTCGGTTCCGAAGCGAGACAAACGGCTGGAGGTCTATGATTTTGAGAACGAGCCGCTGGTCTTAGCGTGCAGTCCGAAACACTCGCTATCGCACGAATCAGCGGTCGATGTTCACAGGTTGCAATTTGAAAAATTCATCGCCTTTGAAAGAAGTGTCCCTACACGAGGGTGGATAGACAACATCCTGGACCGGTATAACGTGGTCGTTCGGCCAGTAATGGAATTCGATAATATCGAGACTATTAAGCGAGCGGTGGAGATAAATGCCGGCATAAGCATATTGCCGCAAACGGCGATTTTACAGGAGGTGGCCGGCGGAACGATAAAGGCGATACCATTGACGAACGAAAATTTTGTCAGGCCGACAGGAATAATCGTCCGAAAGGGGAAACTTTTGAGCCAGGCGGGGCGGTATCTTATTGAACTACTGCGGAAGAAAGGCAAATAGGGGGAACGACGAATTTATATTAAATATCAAAATGCAAATATCAAAACTACAATGCAAAACTCAAAAATGATGCACCGTCCTCGGTGGGTCAGGAAGTGTTTATTCGTCGTCCGACAAGGCAAAATACGCGAAAACCATATTTTTGAACTTTGATTTGTCATTTTGCATTTTGCTTTTTAGTTTTTGATTTTATGTCCGTGAAGGCAT
>CAZKOQ010000335.1:0-1329 GCA_964554425.1 uncultured Pirellulales bacterium
AATACTATACTTCCGATACCTATCCGCCTACTCGAGGAATCGCCGACCAGGCCCCAATGGGTGCGGCAACCACGCTTATAGACGGTTTCGCAACGGGGATGTATTCTTCGGGCTTGCCTGTAATAACGATTGCGGCGGCAATTCTATGTGCGTATGGTTTCGCCGGCGGGTTCACGAATATGGCAATGGGGCTGTATGGCATCGGCTTTTCGGCGGTGGGGATGTTAGCGACATTAGGCATTACTCTGGCGACCGATGCGTACGGGCCTATTGCGGACAACGCCGGCGGCAATGCAGAGATGAGCCATTTGGGACCCGAAATCCGTAAAAGAACCGATGCCCTCGACTCGCTGGGCAATACAACAGCAGCCACAGGTAAGGGCTTTGCAATCGCTTCGGCGGCATTGACGGCGCTGGCGCTTCTTGCGGCGTATATCGAAGAGGTGCGTATCTGGATTAGCCGGCTGGCCAATCAATCGGCTGAGGGTATCTATCAGGTTGGAAATACTGTCTTTTATGGCGGGCAGATGACCGATAAAGTGCAGGCAAGCTTTGAGGCGATTAAGGCAAAAGCACAGGCGGTGGGGGAAATGTTACCTTCGCTATTGAATGTCAAGACCGCCTCTATTACAAATTTCGTTTCAGCGTATGCCTTGAACATCATTAACCCAAAGCTCATTGCGGGATTGTTTATCGGCTGTATGATGGCATTTGTGTTCGCAGCGATGGCGATGAAGGCGGTCGGCCGGGCCGCAGGCAAAATGGTAAACGAGGTCCGCCGGCAGTTCAAAGAGAAGCCGGGCATTATGGCCGGCACCGACAAGCCGGATTATGCACGATGCGTGGCAATCTCAACCGCCGGCGCTCAGCGGGAAATGGTATTACCGGCTTCGCTGGCAATTATTGTGCCGGTCGCAACAGGTTTGCTTTTGGATGTGGAAGGCGTTATGGGGTTTTTGGCAGGGGCTATGGCGTGTGGATTTGTGCTCGCGGTAACGCTCAATAATGCCGGCGGGGCATGGGACAACGCCAAAAAGTATATCGAAAGAGGCGCACACGGCGGCAAGGGTTCGCCCGCCCATAAGGCAGCGGTGGTAGGTGATACGGTCGGCGACCCATTCAAGGATACTTCCGGCCCGAGTATGAACATCCTGATTAAGCTGATGTGTATGGTCAGCGTGGTCTTTTCAGGCGTGGTCGTCAAGTTTGGGTCTGTAATTTCCGGCTGGCTCGGAATGGGTAAGTGACGGGTAATAGTTACTGTTGACGCGGTTATATAGTATCTGTAATCTATCAGGGTGGTCGTTTGGACCACCCTGTTTTTTCATC
>CAZKOQ010000335.1:1429-4032 GCA_964554425.1 uncultured Pirellulales bacterium
CACTGCACCGATATTGTGGTTCTGGATTTGCGGGGTATATCGCCTGCCACCGACTATTTTGTAATCGTTACCGGCACAAGCGACAGGCAAATGCGGACAGTCGCCGATGAAATCTGCCTAGCCGCAAAGGAACAGAAATTTTCACGTTTCGGCAGGGCCGGCTATGAGCAGGCACGGTGGATTCTGCTTGATTTTATTGACATCGTAGTCCACATCTTCGATCAGCAATACCGGGAATACTACGACCTGGAGCTGCTCTGGGGAGATGCCAAGAAAATTTACTATTGATTATTTACTATTGACTATTTGATGAAGACAGTAAGGGATGAGCTTGAAGAGCGAATATCTGCTGCAATGCAAGCCTACGTGCCAGGAGCTGGTTTCTGTCCCGCGATAGTAACTACTTCCTCTGACCAACGATTCGGCGACTACCAGGTTAATGGCGTTATGCCATTAGCCAAGCAAATTAAAGCAAATCCCCGTAAATTAGCACAGGATGTTGTGAAAAAAATAGATGTTAGCGACATCTGCGAGCAGCCGGAGGTTGCTGGGCCGGGGTTCATAAACCTGCGATTAAAAAACGATTTTGTTGCGGATAGACTCCTTGAGGTTAGTAAAAACGCAGCCAATCTCGGCATAGAAAAAACCACTCAGCCACAGACAATTGTCGTTGATTTTTCCAGCCCGAATATCGCCAAAGAGATGCACGTCGGCCACCTGAGAAGCACAATCATTGGTGATTGTATCTGCCGATTGCTTAAATTCCTCGGCCACAAGGTCATTCGCCAGAACCACATCGGCGACTGGGGACTTCAAATGGGGATGCTCTTGGCAATAGTTGAGGAGTTTAAACTGAAATTTGCTGCTCAGAAAAACGTAGATAGTGCCACTAATATCTATGTTCCCTCTTTAGAAAAAATTGAAGAAATTGAAAGCCTTTATAAGAATGCCACCACGCGATTTGATAACGATGATGACTTCGCCGCAAAAGCAAGGAGGTTTACCTACAACCTTCAAAATCACGAGATAGATGCAACAACGCAGTGGAAGGTCCTCAGTAAACTGACCATCGATATTTGCAATGAGATCTATAGAACCCTGAACGTGTTGTTGTCCGAGCAAGACGTTCGAGGGGAAAGCTTCTATGCAAAGTTTCTGCCGGATGTTGTTGCGGAGTTGAAAAGAAAAGGTTTGGCGAAGGAATCCGAGGGTGCTGTTTGTGTTTTTCCACCAGGTTTTAAGGATAAAGAAGGGAAACCACTGCCAATGATAGTTCAAAAGTCGGATGGGGCGTATCTATATGCGACAACGGATTTGGCGGCGATACGATACCGAGTCAATGAGATAAAGGCAGATAGGATAATCTACGTAACCGATGCCAGGCAAATTTTACATTTCCAGATGCTCTTTGCGGTCGCAGAAATGGCCGGGTGGGATGTAAAACAGAAGACAGAAGACGGAAGACAGAAGACAGAGTTAGTTCACGCTACCTTCGGCAGCGTTCTGGGTGAAAATGGCAAGCCATTGAAGACACGGTCGGGTGAGAATGTAAAACTAAAAGAACTTTTAGATGAGGCGGTTGCGCGGGCAAGAAAAATAGTCGAAGAGAAGAATCCTGAATTGCCGCCAGAGAAAAAAGATGAAATCGCAAGGGCAGTTGGTATTGGGGCGGTCAAATACGCTGATTATTCAAATAACCGCACGAGCGACTATGTATTTAGCTTTGACAAAATGCTGGCTATGGACGGCAACACCGCCCCATATATGCAGTATGCCTACGCCAGAATAAAGTCGATTGGACGAAAGGCCCAGGAGAGGGATATTGACGTTGAGCGTGAATTAGCTGACATAAAAGCTGTTCGCCTGACCGAGCGGAGCGAATTGGATTTGGCCAAACACCTGATTCGTTATGGCGAGGCAGTAGATGCGGCTGTCGCCGATTATAGGCCGAATTACCTGACAAGTTATCTTTATGAATTAGCTCAGAAGTTTAGCGCATTCTATACGGAGTGTCCCGTTTTGGACGCCAGTCTGGATAAAAGACCTACTCGGCTTTTGCTCTGTGATTTGACCGCCCGGACAATCGAGCACGGCTTAAGTGAGCTTTTGGGTATCGAGGTGGTCGAACAGATGTAGAAAAAAAGTTTTAGACACAGATTAACACAGGATTTACACTGTTTTAGTTAAGGATAAATAATCAATCATTATGAGGTTTGTTAATTATGGCTTATTCGCTCGAACAGAATATGGCTAAAAAGAAGTTGATTGAGTTCTGCAAAAGGAACTATATCAGGAAATTATCTGTTTTCGGGTCTGCTATTCGCGGCGAGTTGCAGCCGGATAGTGATATCGACCTTTTAGTAGAATTTGACCAAGGCCATACGCCTGGCCTTTTTTCGATTGTCAGAATGGAGATGGAACTAACAGAGGCGCTTGGCAGGAAGGTCGATATGCGGACCCCCGAAGATTTGAGCCAGTATTTTCGCGACGAGGTGGTGAAGAATGCCAAACTTCAATATCAAGAATGAAGACGAGGTGAGATTACAGCACATGCTGGACGCCGCCGTTGAAATCCGGCAGTATGTGCAATCTTCAACGCGCGA
>CAZKOQ010000336.1:0-4026 GCA_964554425.1 uncultured Pirellulales bacterium
CGGGTCTTGTCGTTCACATCGACAACAACGAACCTCTTGGCCCTGACGACGTCCTGACGCTCCTCTCTTGTCACCGTCCCCATTACCAACAGAACAAGAGCCAGAAGCACAACCGCCAGCAATAGGTGATTACGGCGATTTGCACGGGCCAGTTCCTTTTCCAGTTTTTCCAGTCGTTCCTCAATGGTCATTGATAGTTTCCTTTCAACTTTCTGTAAGTGCCAAAAGAACCTCTACCTACATTTAATCTTCTTACTTTGTTTCTTTGCCCTTTGCTATCCTTTCTATTTTTATTATAACCGATCCGAGCCTAACGTTTGGGTTCAACGGGCCGAGTCTTGGCAACGGTCAGACTGGAACCCTTTGTTCGCTCTCATTGGCTCTTCAGTCAGTTTAACGTGGAGTACCTCGACGATTTTCCTCAAAAGGCATACAGTAGGGCGGAGTATATCTACCTGCACCTTGTCGAACCCTTTATGGCCGTGGAACATGTTGCATCGTATGCTATATAAGATATCGAGTATTGCTTTACCTCTTTTCTCTAAACATCTTGACTCAAGATCCTGTAGTAATTGTTTGTCTTTGTCCGGCTGTGGATTGCCAGTCATCATGTCCAACTTTATATAGAAACGCTCATCTCGTATTAGATTCTTAATTGTTGATAAGGCATCCGATGCATCTGCGTCGCCATCCAAACACGAGAGCAAGTTCCTGCTTCCTATATACTGTAGGACATAGGTTTTCGCTGCCTTGGCATCAGGGAACGGTTGTTTCTTTCCCTTGGATAAATTGCTCTGATCTCTTCTGTATAAAATGAAAGTCACCTCTGCATAAAGCCTATTAAAGAGAACAAACAGAGTGAAGAATTTATCAAAATAGTCATTTAAGGTCTGACCGTGGTAATCATCTGCCTTTTCGAGCCACCTCCTGTAAAATTCCTCAAATTCAGATGATAATGGCATAAGGGGTATATCCTTGTGATTGACAGACCTATCTATGTATTATACGGTTACATATAAGATGCTGGCGGAACAGAAACCGGCAACGACAGATATAGGTCAAAGGTGAAAGGTCCGCGGTTTAGAGTATTATAGTAGGGATTGTCGGGAAAAGCAAGAGGAAAATGGGACCAAAATCCGAATATCGAAACTCGAAATCCGAAACAAACTCAAATGACCAAAGCACAAAATTCAAAACCAGATTGCCGCGCCCGCCAAACGACGGCGGGCTCGCAATGACCGATTCGTATTGCGTCGGCGTTTCCTTCGATGGTTCGACAAGCTCACCATAGGCAAGCTCAGTTCAGGCAGGCCTCAGTGCAAGCAGGGCAAGTGGCGGACAAGGGCAAAACTAATTGAAGGTTGTCATTATTCGACTTTTCCGGTGGCGGCCCACTCGACGCCGCGGACGATTAGCCGCTGCACATTCGGATTCAGCAGGGCCTTGCGGTCGTGGCCGAAGGCGTTATAGACGGAGCGGCCTTTGCCGTAGCTGGAGGTGAATAGCAGCGGCTCGGTCTTTTTGCTCCAATCGGAGTCAGCCGTAATCAATATGTTAATATCGCCCGTGCCCTGCAGCTTGGCGTAAAGCTCATCGTCAGTCTCGAAGTCGGCCATACCTGCGGTGATGGGATGTTCTTTGTTGACAATGCTGGCCTTGAAGACACCTCGCGGGCCGTGGCCGGAGTTGCCCATTACCCATTTGCGAGCGCAGAGCTTGCCAAATTCCTCCCACTTGGGGAATGAGGCGCTTGCCATGTGCTGGACGAAGAAGCCCTTTCCACCTTTGACGAAATCGAGGAGGTTTTGCTGGGCTTGTTCAGGGATGACAGGAACGCGCTGGCTGTAGATAGTAAAGACGATGACGTCATAGCCATTGAGAGCGGTTTTGGATTCGAGGATGAGAGGGTCTTCGCAGACCCTGACGAAGAATTTGCCTGAGGCAACGAGGGCCTCGCGTGTGGTCTCTGAGATGTCGCGCCAGGGATGTGCGGACACATCGTCGCCGGTAATCAGCAGGACCTTAATCTGGGCTGGCTGCTTAGGGGTGTCTTGTGCAATACAAAAACTGACAGCCACAATACACGTTAGAGCCAGAACAAAAATTGAACGCCTCATTTCATTTCTCCTTTCTGTCAAAAGAACAAAGTCAACATCCACCGTGAATGGTCCAACCGGCTTGGGGCTTGACCAATTCACACTACTTGTCTATCAGTTCACATCGTTTCATAATAACAAGGTCATTATCTTATGCAAGAAGGAATTTGGTGTAAATCGGGGTCAAAAAATAGAATAGCTTGCTTTGTGTTATTGATTTTGGGTAATTTTGCAGATAGTATTATGTGGGTGTGCATCGAGTTTGTAGGTAATCGTCAAGATGCCTGCCATTAGGCATCCTGTGGATGACGGCACTGTGGCGGGTTGCGTTGACTGGTTGAGGTTGCGCAGCTCGTAACGGTTGCGTCAAAGGTAAATTGTCGTTTCAGAGGCAATGTCTGGCGGCGCCACCAACCAAGATGAATCGCACCCGTATTACGTTGCATTATGTATATGGCGTTTAGAAGTTTCTGATAAAAAATATATTTTTGGAGTTTGAGAATGATTAAGGTGTTAATAACCGACAAGGTTGCCAAAGAAGGGATAGATTTAATCAATGCGACAGAAGGCGCCCAGGCGGTCGTTAAAACTGGGATAAGCGAGGATGAGCTTTCGAAGATTATCGGGGAATACGACGGGTTAATTATCCGCAGCGAAACAAAGGTTACGTCCAAGGTTTTGGCAAATCCGGGGAAGCTTAGAGCCGTTGCGCGGGCAGGCGTGGGTGTTGATAACGTAGATGTTACCGCGGCGACCAGAAAAGGGATTCTGGTTATGAATACGCCCGGCGGCAACACAATAAGCGCAGGCGAGCACACGATGGGCTTGATACTTGCGATGAGTCGCAATATTGTTTCTGCCTGCAACAGCTTAAAGTCCGGCGCGTGGGACAGAAAAAAATATATGGGCAACCAGCTTAGCGGCAAGGTCCTCGGCGTGGTAGGTCTTGGCAGAATCGGTATGGCTGTTGCAAAAATAGCAAAGGGCTTCAATATGAAAGTCCTGGGCTACGACCCTTTTGCAGCACCAGCCGAAGCTGAGAAAATCGGTGTTGAAGTAACCGACCAGCTTGAGCGAATCTTCAAGGAATCCGATTATATTACCGTGCACGTGCCAAAGAATGAGCAGACGAAAAATATGGTTGACGGGCCGCAGATTGCGATGATGAAACGCTCCGTCCGCCTGATTAACTGCGCCCGCGGCGGAATTATTAACGAAGATGCACTTTATAATGCACTTGCAGAAAAGCGTATTGCCGGCGCTGCTCTTGATGTTTTTTCAGCCGAGCCGCCTACGGATATGCGTTTTAGAGAGCTTGAGAATTGTGTTGTAACGCCGCACTTGGGCGCCAGCACGGAAGAGGCGCAGATTGAGGTGGCTGTAGAAGCGGCCCAGATTCTTGTAGATGCTCTCAAGGGCGGTCTCATCAGGAACGCCGTCAACGCCCCGTCTGCTGCCGGCGCTATGCCGCCGCTTGTAAGCGAGTATGCCGAGCTTGCCCGGCGAATCGGCACGCTTATCAGCACCATTGCTCCGGGTCATATCAAGAGTGTTGATGTCCAGTATCGCGGCTCAATCGTGGAAATGGCTGTCGAGCCGATTACTCTTTACTTTGTAATTGGGCTATTGCAGAAGCATTTTGATATGCCGCTAAATATTGTCAACGTTTCTGTCCTGGCTAAAGAGCGCGGCGTAAGCATAAGCGAGACCAAAAATACGGAGGCGAAGGATGTCGCCGCCAGCTTCACTGCGAAAGTTGCTACCGATAAGGTTACACGCAGCGTGACCGGCTCGGTCTTCGGCGGAAAGCTATTGCGAATTATCGAAATCGACGGATTCAATGTAGAGATGAGCCCGCAGGGAGCTGTGGTGGTAATCTTTAACGACGACAAGCCCGGCGTCATCGGCGCAGTCGGAACTATATGCGGCA
>CAZKOQ010000337.1:0-3997 GCA_964554425.1 uncultured Pirellulales bacterium
TACAACTTCGCATCGTCTCGAAAAGCCCCGCCCCATACAAAAAACCGCTATCGCTCGCCACTATGCAGGCCTTGTCGATATTAACTAATTTACCATTTAGGAAAACCTTTTCTTGCATCTTATCTCTTTTATGCTTCGCTTCTACCTTTACTCAACACCCCCATGTTTACAGAGCAGCTCAGCTACTTCAGCTTGATCTCTTTCAACCGCCCATTTCAAAGGTGTTCGGCCAGTATCGTCCCTGCTGTTGATGTTCGCACCATTGGCAATAAGGAACTCAACGACTTTCTTATGGCCATACATGGCTGCTAAATGCAAAGGGGTATGCTGTGAATTATCCTTTGGGTCAACATCAAATCCAGCAGCAAGGAAAAGTTCTATAATATCCTCGCGTCCTTTAGACGCCGCTTTGTGCAGAGGAGTCGAGTGTCTGTTATCTGCATTGTTACCTGCTCCTTTAGTAAGCAGCAATTCCACAGTTTCCTTGTTGCCTACCAAAACCGCTATATGCAGTGGTGTCTGCCCAAATATGTTTTTGGAATGTACTAACTCTGGACTTTTATCCAAAATGGATTGAACCTTGGCGAACTCGCCAACCCATATTAGATGATGAATATTCAGGGACAAATCACCCACTTCGGCTTTCCATTTCAATTGGCCGATATCCTTCTTTCGGATAAACTGTAACTGGCTGTCATTGAAAAGAACACAGGAGCCTCTCCACCAGTGCCTATCGCCAACTAACCGCTCTGGACCACCAAACTGGTTCCAGCCCGGTCCGGCCTCAAAAAGTAATACCACATCAGGCGGTGACTTCAGTTGGCAATTAGGATTGATTGCATAATGAGACCTGCCTTTTTTTGCAGCAGGGCAGCGAAACGATTTTTCAGTTATTTCTGCATATTGAATGAGTAGGTCACACCACTTCTCAGGGGTGGGATATTTGTCATCAAAATCATTAGCGTAGATAGAAAGCGCCTTTCCAAGCCCCTCCAGGTTCCTTCCGCATACAATCCGGTGAATTATTGGCCGCACACCAAACAATACTCCCAGGATCATCACAATAGTAACAGTTGCGTCAGCCAGAACCACCCCAACAGCTAAACCCATTCCTTTTAATTCACTTTTGCTCTTTCTGATTTTCAAGATACTATCAAGACCAAACACTAAAGAAACCAGACAGCTACCGGGAACAAGAAGTAAAGCCCACCGAAAAATTAAGCCAGCCAAGGATTCAAGCCATGCGGGTGGAGATGGTATATTCGCAATAACAAGCACCGCAATGAGAGTAACACAGCTTACGGCTGCAAATGCCAGAGAGTACATTGCCGGTGCATAAGTTTTGCGGATTTGTCCTTGTGGCTCTTTTTCTGTTTCGCTCATAACTTTACGCTGTACGCTCCACGCTGAACGCTATTTATTCCTGCTATCAGTGCTCTTGCCTTTGTAATTGTCTCTTGCCATTCGGCTTCCGGGTCGGAATCTGCGACTATTCCGCCGCCGGTTTGCACGAAGGTCTTGTTGTCGGCGATGATAATAGTTCGTATGGCGATATTCAAGCAGGTACTGCCGTCTATGCCGATAAAACCGATACTGCCGGTATAAACTCCTCTGGCTGTTGGCTCGGTCTGGTTTATAATTTCCATCGCCCGAATCTTTGGAGCGCCGGTGATGGAGCCGCCGGGAAACATTGCCCTTAGAATATCGCAGAACGTAGCATCCTCTCGAAGCTGTCCGCCCACAGTTGCCACAGCGTGAAATATAGTCGGATAGGTTTCGATTGTTCTCGGCTGAATTACCCTTCGAGTGCCGGGTTCACAGATTTTAGCTACATCGTTTCGTTCAAGGTCGATTATCATATTTAGTTCCGCCTGCTCCTTCTCGCTGAAAAGCAGGTCGCTAAAATTTTTTGCGTTGATTTGCTTTACCTGCAAAGCGGCTTTACCTGTTTTACTAAGACGCGGCCGGGTCCCTTTTATCGGCTTGGTTTGGATAAAACCATCTCGAATCGTTATAAACATCTCAGGCGAGGCGCTGACAATCTGGAAAGTTGTGCCGCCAATATAAGCAGCATAAGGGCTTGGATTATAGTGGTTCTGCCAGTGGAAAAGGTCTATTGGCCTGTCGTCGAAATCACATTCAAACCGCTGCGAGAAGTTAATCTGATAGACGTCGCCATCGTAGATATGCCGTTTTATCTTCTCCACCGTCCGTAGATAGTAATTTTTGTCCATATTGGACCCGATTTGTGTAAAATCAACATTCTCAATATCGGCGGGCTCCGGCTGATGCACGCGAATTTTTTGGGATTCAGCCAATAATTGTTCCAGAGCAGCCAATTTCTCCTCCGGCCCTTCGACATCGTCAGCCGGCTCTAAGGCAATGAGCCAAAAGGTGTTATCGTTGTGGTCGTATGCAATCACCTTGTCATAAAAGCACAGCCGAATAAGCGGCATCCAAAGGTCATCAAGCAGCATATTCTGGCTGCTAAATGCAGTCGGCTCGATATATCGGCCGAGGTCATAGCTAAAATATCCTATCCAGCCGCCCCGAAAAATCCCTTCTGGCAAATCATTCTCGCACTCCCTGTCATTCCCGCGAAAGCGGGAATCCACCTCGAAATCTTCCACAAGTTTGTATTTCACAATCGCTTTTTGCAGCTTTCCGAAGGGCTCTTTTTGTCCAGAGAGGAATTCAAATACTTCTTTTGGTTCAGCAGCCCAGTAGCTAAAACGGTCTGCCTCTGCTTTTGCGATGTTGCCGCCCAGAATCGACGGCGATTTTCGGCTGGCAATCAGTTCACTTAGTGCCAGCAAATTGGCCGATACACGAACCTTTTTATAGTGCAACCTGCAAGCAATGGACTTATTCGCGTTGGTCAACGTTTGAATTGTCATCAAACTGCCCCGCTCGGAACTGATTTATTATCTGGACTCCCGAAGAAGTGCCGATTCTTTCCGCCCCTGCCTCTATCATTTCAAGGACTTGTTTGACGGTTTTGATTCCACCGGCTGCCTTTATCTTACAATTTGGAGCCGCCTCCTTCATCAGCTTCACATCTTCAATTGTTGCTCCGCCGGCAGGGTGTAAGCCGGTGCTTGTCTTTATAAAATCGACGCCGGCCTGCGCGGCAATCTGGCAGGCAAAAATCTTTTGCTCCCTCGTAAGGGCAGCCGATTCGATTATTACCTTCAGCACGACGGGCGGCCTCATCGACCGGCAGGCCTTCGCTACCATCCGCAATTGATTCAATAGATATGCAGCGTCACCTTCGATTATTGCAGCCAAATCAGCAACCATATCAATCTCATCGGCGCCGGCGAATATGGCCTCTTTTGCCTGCGCCACCTTGATTTTGGTAGTATCCGCCCCCAGCGGCAAGCTTACCACGCCGCCCACCGCAACTTTTGAGCCGTGTAATTGTTCCGCCACGTAGGGCAGCCATCGTGAGTTGACACAGACCGAATGAAATCCGAATTCTACGGCCTCCCGGCATAACTGTTTGATTTGCTCTCTCGTCGTAGTCGGCGTAAGCTGCGTGTGGTCGATACACTGCGCTAATTCCTTATCCGATATCCGCTCTGTGATATTTGACATCGCACATCCACAATTCAGCTTTTTGTATAACCTTTGTCCTTGAAAAACTCTACAGCAGCCGCAAAATTTTTGAAGACCTTTGCAGCCGGTTGCGTGACAAATACGGGGGGCGATTCCGCCTAACTTAAAATAACCCGGAACACTTCGTTTATAAACGGCTTTAAGCGGAGCTTCAAGTGAAGCCGTATCCTAAAATAATTTATTGAATTCCTTCTCTATACCTAACATCTTGACCCATCTTTTAAGATAGTCCAAATCAAGGCTTTCGCTATTTAATCTGGTCAATTTTGAAGCAGGTCTCATTAAGTATTATATTGAACATACTTAGCCTTTTTTACCTTTTCGATGTCAATGTCCATTGTGGTCCTAATATGGCCCCAGAACCCAACAGCAGCACCGC
>CAZKOQ010000338.1:0-3976 GCA_964554425.1 uncultured Pirellulales bacterium
ACAAGACCTACTACCGCGTGGTGGCGGTCGACGAGCAGGGCAAGCGCAGCGGGCCATCCGACTACGCTGTTGCTCCACGACCCGTCATCTACAGCAAGCCGGTGGTGACCGCCCAGGTGGGCGTCGAGTACCGCTACCAGGTGCTTGCCAACCGATCTCTGGGAGACCTCAGCTCGCGGATGGCGGATGACCGGCAGACAAGCGGCTACTTCGACATCGAGAAGCCACGGTTCACGCTTACCCAAGGGCCGGCGTGGCTCAGAATTGACGAGGCGACCGGCGTGCTCTCGGGCACGCCAGACGTGCTGGGCAGGGCCGACGTCATCGTCACTGTCGCCATTGATCGCCAGGTGCGGAAGCTCGACGAGGCGGTGCTGCGTTGGGGCGGCGAAAAGGTTCTTTCTGTGGATATTGAGCGAGTCGGAGTGACGACCCAGAAGTTCGTCATCGACGTTGTGAGGAGAGAGCCATGAGAACATGTACATTCGCGTTGACGCTGATCGCAGCTCCGAGAACGGAATGCTTTGTCAGTGAGCATCAATGGATGCTGTCGCAGACTTGAGGCCGGCGGAGTCGGCCCGGATCGCGATTGTGCGCGCCGTACGTGATGCTTGGACGATGGCCAAGCACAGGCCGTTGAACACGGTGCGCCGGACGCCTTTGACGGCGCTATATCAGCGGGCAAATCCTTACAACCCACCTACAAACCGAAACCCCATTATCTACCGATTCCGAAAAATCGCCCGTTTTGTAAGTCTTGTAATAAAAATAACTTATGAAAAAGTGAAAATTTAGTAACGTTTTATATATCCTTTTCAAATCCTTCTTGGCCATAAGGATGATGGAAGAAATTGCTCAAAAAGCCGTTTTCCCCCTGGGAGGAGCACCTGAAATATATCTGGAAACCGTAAAAGCGGCTCCGAAGGATTGTTTTGCCCGTAAATTCTTAATTATGGTGTAAGAATTTGACAGAAAAACAGCCTAAGCTTTGCATTTTGAGGCAGATTTGGTATTATGGGACCATAGAATTGGAGGATCGAAGTGAAAATGACATCAAATGGGAATTGCCGGTTAAGTATAATTGACGTTAAAAGTTGGCCGAGATAAGAGTGTAGGAGGTAAACTACGTATGCCATGTCGATAACTTGCTTTATCACCAATATTTATGAAGGACGATGTAACGTCTTCTTTGACATGACGTACCGGCAAATATTTTTGGAGAACCAAAAATGAAAAGACACAATTCAATATCAATCGTCTCAATCGTCTCAATACTGACTCTGTCAATGGCAAGCACACTGGCATTTGCGGATTGGTCGCCTGGTGACCAGTATAAAATGCATAGCCCCCAGTTGCCTAACAGCATCGGCAATGATATCTGTCTTGTTCATCAGGCAATCGCTGATGATTTTCAGTGCTCTGAAAGCGGTTACATCAGAGATGTTCACTTCTGGGTATCCTGGAAGGGCGATGTGGAAGATTTCAGAAAAGTTAGCTGGAATGTCTCCATACGAGCAGACTCGTCGGGCAATCCGGGAAGAGTTATGTGGACGCTGAACCAGGCCAATGCCAGTATAAAACAGCGGCTCTATGGAACCGACACTCAGGGCTGGCGCTGCCCGAGCACAGGACAGAATATCTCTATAGACCACACAAAGTACTATCAGGTAAACATTACCGGGATAACCGATCCGATGTGGCAGACCAGCGGCCAGCTTTACTGGTTAGTTATTCAGGCCGAGATGGGATCAACAACAGCAGAGGTCGGATGGAAAAGCTCTGCCAGCTCATACTTTGGTCAAGCCCTTTATAAGTCCTTGACCGGCGGCTGGATTCCAATAGGTACATCCGCCCGCGACTTGGCCTTTGTCATCACCGGCGGGCCGAACATTGAGGTTGACCAGATTAGTATGTCGGAGTCAGAAAACGACCTCATCACTCCTCTCGGCAAAGAAAAGCTCACCGTAAGCGGACCGCTTACCTGGCACGTCTTTTTCGAAGGTCCGAATGACGGTGATGCTGACGATGATGATTTCGACGGCATCGATGAGGTCGAACTCCAAATCGTTGACTTAGACTGGACCGGCAGTGGTCCACTTTTTGGTCTGGTCAAGCTCCGTGAGCACCCTGTCCTCCCATCTACAGGTCTCATCGAGGAGACGGTTAATAACTCTCCTGAGAAATTGGATGTGCCTCCGTTCGTACCCGCTGGTACTGCAGATTTATCCCTTGGCTTTTACTTCGAAATCGAGTTTGGAGGACAGGTCCTCTACACCGATCAATCTTCACGACTGACAGCGAGGATCGATTATAAGCCCCCCGTCGATTTCCTCGAGTTTTTTTCCATGAACCAGCATATGCCGCTGTTGAACGCTGATGGGAGCATTTCTCGCTGCTATTTCGGCTTGGGAAGTGACTGGGCGCGTCCCTTCTGGGAGGCTGACCCCTTCGACCTTTCCTGGGCACAGGTCGAAATCTCAAAGTCCGGCAATCCACCCGAAGTGGTTGACTTAAGCGGCTTTTCCAGTATGTACACCAAATTCGAAGGCCTCGGCCCCATTGAAGGCCGCGCCCAAGATGATGACGGTGACGGTCTGGAAGAAGTTGCCACCGAAATGGCCGCTCTGGACCTTTCCGGCGTAGGTGCCACCCTCGGTCCCATCACGATGCGCCTGCAGCCAAATATTCGCTCACTCGGCGAGATCGAAGAAAACACCAACAATACGTCCACCATCTTGGACCTTCCACCCTTTGCTTTGACAGGTACCGCTTCCAGCTTCTTTGATATCTTCTTTGAGGTGGAGATTGACCGCCAGGTCTATCACAATGTCAAGCCGCTGCGATGGAGCGACTTTATTGACCACAAACCCCCAAGAGATGCTCTCTACGAAAGCTCAGAGGTAATACCGCTGGTTGACGCCAGCGGCAATCCTTCGATTTACAGCCTTATCCGAAGCCGCTACAAGCCCGGCTTCTGCGGCGACGATGCGCACCCAGTCCCGATTGGCGACTTCAATAAGGATTGCATGGTAAACTTTCTCGATATGGCGGTATTCGCTCAGCATTGGCTCGAATGCACAAGACCGGTATGCCCATAGAAGGATTATCGTTGATTATAATTTTCCTTCAATAAGTTTCTTTGCGAGAGAAGTGCCGTAAAAGAAATTACTGCGGGTTAAAAGTCTTGAATATAAAGAATGTTAGTTTAATGTTGTTTTGATAACATTGCTGATTTATCTGGGAGGAGCCGGTTAATATAACAGAACTCTTTTCTTGTAGCACCTACAACTGTGCTGATATGGAACGACCCTCGTCAAGTCACAATATTCAATTATCTTCGTTTTTTCTACATTTCCCGAATGACACTTCAAGGTGCAGGCTGCTTCGACGATGAATCAGTCTGATATTCGTGGATTAGTCCACCATTGACGTCCAGAAACAGATTGTCATTTACTTTTCCCCAACACCATCTGTATTTGTGATGTCTATGTTCTTTTTTTTCTCATTCGTTATTGCCCTAACTGTGGAAAAGAAACTAAGATCAAAACCAAGGATACAATCCGGTTGGTTGTCTTTCTCATATCATTTGACCTGAAACAGATTCCATCTTGTTAAGTCTGTCTTCTCTCTCAGGGTACGTTTCTTCAGACGGCAGAAGAGCCATTCTTCGGCTTGATGTTTCATGGTCTCGGTCGCTTCAGCGAACATAGTGTGTTTTCTCCTTCACTCCGTGCCTACACACAATGCCAGCATGAGCAATAGTCTCGTACATCATCATTCTGCCTTGAAAAGCATCATCCGAGGTAGACTAATTATCCGCTTTATGTCCAACCACTGGCTTAATCAAAAGAAGATGCCTTTCGAACCATTCTACCAGAGCCTTGTTGGCCCGCTCGGCATCCTTACCGGCAAAGCCGTGGCTTCCGCCTTCTATCACCAGCAATTCGGATTCAACACCTTTGGCTTTCAGGGCTTC
>CAZKOQ010000339.1:0-3965 GCA_964554425.1 uncultured Pirellulales bacterium
TATCATTTCAATAGTTGCTTGTCTTATACCTACGAAGACCGCTCTGGCAATTATGCTGTGGCCGATATTCAACTCGCAAAGGCCTTTGATGCTTGCCACACCGGCGATGTTGCGGTATGTCAGGCCGTGACCGGCGTGGACAATTACGTTATTATCCACTGCGAAGTCTTTGGCAACCGTCAACTCTGTTAATACCTTTTCAATAGCTCTCTGCGTTTTGGCGTTTGCATACCTGCCGGTGTGCAGTTCGACGGCATCACAGCCGGCCTGAGCTAAGGCGGTTATCTGTTGTTTGTCAGGTATGATAAATGCGCTGACCAGAACACCTTTTTTGTGCATTCTTCGGACGACCTGGGCAAGGCGTTTTTGGTATTTGACGCAATCAAGACCGCCTTCGGTGGTTAGCTCGGCTCTTCTTTCTGGCACCAAAGTAATCTGGTCCGGCTGTATTTCTTCGGCGATTCTGACTATCTGCTCAGCCATACACATTTCCAGGTTTAGCTTGCAGGCAACCGTTTCTTTCAATAGACGGACATCACGGTCGCAGATATGGCGTCTATCTTCTCGCAGGTGAACAGTAATTCCGTTTGCACCGGCAAGCTCGCATTCAACCGCTGCCCAGACGGGGTCCGGCTCATCGGCTTTACGCGCCTGCCGGACGGTGGCCACATGGTCGATATTTACATTTAACACCGCCATTTATGGACTCCTATAAACGCGCGTAATTATAACAGTGAGTTTATCTACATCAAGTAATATTCTATTGTCAAATCCGGCTTTGTCATTTAGTATATTGGTCGATTGAAAGCGTGTATGGTTATTGTTGCTCTTTTGAGCGGCCAATATAGACGAAGAGCGTAGTATCTATAGTTGCAATGCTATGAAGCTGAATTGGGCCAATCGGTTTACGATTCTCAGGATATTGTTGATAGTTCCTTTTGTCAGCTTGATGCTGAAGACGAATGACCCGCGTTTTGGCACGGTCGTTCGTTATACGGCGATACTTGTTTATCTGCTTATGGCTATCGGCGATGCACTTGACGGTTACTTCGCTCGCAAGAAGGGCCAGGTTACCCGGCTGGGCGCATTTCTTGACCCCGTAGCCGACAAATTGCTTATTACCTGTGCGTGTTTGCTGTTGACCTCGCCGCGTGGTCGCATCGGGGACGTCTTTCTCCCGCCTACGGTTGTGGTTTTGATAATTGGTAAGGACTTGTTCTTAGTAATAGGTTTTGTCATTGTTTATTTTCTGACCTCACAGATTCGCATTGCCCCTGTGTTCATAGGCAAACTTGCCACTTCTTTGCAGCTTTCGATGGTTGCGGGGATTTTAATTGCTCCGGAGGTCTGCCGCATATTTTCCGGCTGGATATGGCTGCTGCGGATAATCTGGTGGTCGGCTGCCGGCAGCGCTATCTTGGCGACGCTTATTTACATTCGAAACGGAATCCGCTATATTGAGGAATACGAGCAAAGTCAGACGAACAAAGCGAAACATTAGTTCATTGTTCGTAGTTCGTTGAACATTATTGGTCCGGCAAAAAGTCTTTGCCGGAGCGGATAAAAACTCAAAGATAAGAAATGACGGCACAGTTTGGCGAAATACCGGAAATACTTGAGGAGCTTCGACAGGGCAGGATGATTGTCCTTGTTGATGCTGAGGACCGGGAGAACGAAGGAGATTTGGTCTGCGCAGCAGAGAAGGTAACACCTCAGATTATCAACTTTATGAGCAAATTCGGTCGGGGTCTTATTTGTCTGCCGCTTACGGCAGAGAAGTGTGATTCGATCGGTCTTTATCCGCAGACGACCGAGAATACCGCGCGATTTGGGACGGCATTTACGGTTAGTATTGATGCGGCTGAAGGCGTGACCACCGGTATAAGTGCGGCCGACAGAGCTAAGACGGTTCTGGCTGCAATTGCAGATGGTGCGAGGTCTGCCGACCTTGTTCGTCCAGGTCATATATTTCCGCTGCGTGCTCGTGATGGCGGGGTTCTGGTTCGGGCGGGCCAGACCGAAGGAGCGGTTGATTTGATGCGGTTAGCCGGCTTAAAGCCGGCAGGGGTCATCTGTGAGATTATGAACGAAGACGGCACGATGGCACGGGTGCCGGAGTTACTGGAATTTTGCGAGAAACACAACCTCAAAATAGTTTCGATTGCGAAACTTATAGAATACCGCCTCCAGCGAGAAAAGCAGGTCAAGCGGCTTGAATGTGTAAGCTTGCCTACCGATTACGGTGAGTTCAAGCTGTTCGCCTACGAGAGTATAACATCGGCTGAGCCGCACTTAGCATTATGTAAAGGTGACATTGGGCAGCTTGATGAGGAGGACCGGCCCATAGAGCATCCTGAGCCGGTGCTTGTTAGAGTTCATTCAGAGTGTATGACCGGCGACCTGTTTCATTCGCAGCGGTGTGAGTGCGGCTATCAATTGATAACAGCGATGAAAATGATTGAAGAGGCCGGCAAAGGCGCTTTGATTTATCTGCGGCAGGAGGGAAGGGGTATCGGTCTGACGAATAAGCTTCGCGCTTACAAGCTCCAGGAACAGGGTCTCGACACCGTTGATGCAAATCTGAAGCTGGGTTTTGTCCCTGATAGGCGCGACTATGGAATTGGAGCTCAAATCTGTCGCGACTTGGGCTTGCGGAAAATCCGGATACTCACAAATAATCCCAAGAAGATAAGCCGGCTTGAGGTTTACGGCGTAAAGATTGTTGAGCAGATACCACTGATGGCACAGCCCACCGAGCACAACATAAACTACTTGCGTGCCAAGAAATACCGCCTCGGCCATATCCTTGATGAGGATTTGTAACCCGCTTAACCCGTATTTCTTACCGCTGAGAGCGCAGAAATCTCAATCCCTTCTGGTTGGGGGCGGAATTAGGGTGATAGTTTTGAAATAATTTTTTAGGGTGCGATTGATAAGGTGTGGCGAGATACCTTGATAGAGCTAATTTCTTTTTAGTGCAGAAGTTAGAGATGAGCTACGTTGTGGAAAGGGTAGGGGGAATTAGCAACTCAATCAAAAATATTTAAGAATTTTCTTGAACAATTCGAGCTTGTTTGAAGTAATATCATTATTTCGATTGACTAAGTGAACATATTTGACAGTTTTGATTATTGAAGAGTAAATTGAGCAATGGCAGTTGTAATTGTAATTTCCAGAAAGTGCAGGTATGCCTTACGGGCCATATTTGAGCTTGCCTGGAGGGGTTCGGATGGTGGGCTGGTCAAGGTTCAGGATATTGCTGCTGCCCAAGCGATACCAGTGCGGTTTTTGGAGGTTATCTTGGCCGAACTGAAGCATGGAGGGTTTGTTCGGTCCAAGAGGGGAAATGAGGGTGGTTATGTTCTGGCGCAGCCACCGCAGGCCATAACTGTCGGTGAGGTTATTAGCTTCCTTCAAGACGGACGTGAAAGTGCTGAAGAAGCGGAGCAAGGAGGGCAAGGAGGGCGTGAGCTGGTTGGTAATTATGCATTTTCAAGAATGTGGAAGAGAATAAGTCACGAAATCGCAAGTATTTACAATGGGGTAACATTCGCTGACTTAGTTGAACATGAGTTAAGAGGGCAAAGGACTTATGTGCCAAATTATGCCATATAAGTGGTTTTTTTTGGATGATAATACATAGTATATTGATAGGAAAAGTAGGTAAGAAAAATGGTAGAGACGCGTTTGAGGAGTGTAATCAAGGCGATAAGCTGGCGAGCAGGGGGCACGATAGTTACCTGCATAGTTGCGTGGTTGGTAACAGATAACTTCGACATAGCTACACGGATTGGGATTCTGGATACGGTAATCAAGGTCGGCGTGTTTTATGCGCACGAACGGTTTTGGAATCGGGTGAATTTCGGCAAACGAAAACCGCCGGAATATAACATTTGATACTTTCTTAAGAGATGGTTAGAAAGGAGAAAACGACAATGCTGAAAGATTTAGCTGTTGAAGACGTA
>CAZKOQ010000340.1:0-3952 GCA_964554425.1 uncultured Pirellulales bacterium
TCGGCCAAGCTGTCTGCGATAACATCGATGAACGTCATAAAGCAATCCTGCCTCCTGATGTCTGGGGCGATGGCGACCCGGAAGGTGTCCGTCATCGGGCAGCACAGAAAGTCATCGATGCTGCCAAAGCCGCCAAGAAGCTCGGCGTCAAGGTCGTCAATGGTTTCACAGGCAGCTCAATATGGCACCTGCTGTATTCATTTCCGCCGGTTTCGCCAGATATGATTACCGCCGGCTATAAAGATTTTGCCAGGCGATGGAAACCCATCCTCGATGCCTTCCAGAGGATGGGCGTCAAGTTTGCGTTGGAAGTTCATCCGACCGAGATTGCATTTGACATAGCATCGGCACAGCGTGCGCTCCAGGCCGTCAGAAACCATAAGGCCTTCGGCTTTAACTATGACCCAAGTCACCTTGGCTATCAGGGCGTGGACTATGTCAAATTCATCCGGACATTTGGTGACCGAATATTCCACACCCATATGAAGGACGTATGGTGGGGCCACGGTGATGGCACCGTAGGCGTCTTTGGCGGGCATACCGAGTTTGCCGACCCGCGGCGCTACTGGGACTTCCGCTCACTTGGGCATGGTGACATCAACTTTGAGGAAATTATCGCTGCCCTCAATGACGTCGGCTACCAGGGGCCGCTATCGGTTGAGTGGGAAGACAGCCGGATGGACCGCGAGCACGGTGCAAAAGAGGCCTGCGAGTTTATCAAGAAGGCAGACTTCAAGTCATCGCAGGTTGCCTTTGATGCGGCGTTTGCTAAAAGATGACGCAGGAAAATAAAGCAGGAGAAAAAAAGTGGGTATTACAAGAAGTCTTATATGCCGCATATTTGTTTTAATTGTATGCTTCGCACCATTAGGAGCTGCTCAACTTTCACGTGCCGTCACCCAATCAGAACAAAATCTGCCCGGATGCTGGCCACAGGAATACTCTGTTAAGCAAGATGATATATCAGGCATCCTCACCCTTTCAACAGCTTATTATACTGTCCAGCACGACTTGAAAAGAGGAGGGTCCATAACCAAAATAAAATATACTTATGGTAAGGCGGACAACCTACTTGTTGAGCCGATTAAGACAAGCGTTCAAAATGACAGTGGTATTATTTTTAATGACGCTGATAGCCCTTCCGCCGATGTATCCCGCACTAAAACCGGCAAAACTGAAATTGTGACAATTCAATGTTCGCTTGTTAATAAAAGCGGCCAGGATTCGGGTATTAAGGTAAAGACAACTTACGAGTATCATTGGGGCTATATAAAGATTCATAAGGAATTTTATTTTCCTGCCGATTCAATCAAAATTAAAAATCTGAGTGTGTTATCTACGGTATTTGTTCCAAGTCTGTCCGATTACGGCTATCGTGAGGGAACCACAGAACAGGAAGGAGCTGAAACTTTTTCTTTTGGGATATGTCAATGGGGAAAAGTGCGGTCCGGGACACATTTAGATAAGCCGCTAAAGACAAACTATACGCCAAGGTATCTTGTTCTCGCCAACCATGGAATCGAGGGCATTGAATGGTTTGTTTCCTCCGATTTGTCACAGTGGGATTTTCAACTGAGCGGCCAGCGAGGCAATGGATTGTGTAAAATCGACTCCAATCCTGACCCTGCCGGCATTGCTGTTTCAATCTGCCCGTTAAATCTCCCCGAAGGTTCGATAGCAGTCAAAAGAGTCAACACGTTTGATTATTATATAGGCATGCCCATTTTGGAAGGACATGCCAACAAACCCTGGCTTCACTCAACCTTCAACAGGAACAAGGGCAATTGGGTCTCTGAAGATACAATTAAACAATGGGCCGAGTCCGGCATAATAACCATACATTGTCATAACGATGGCGACTACTATGACGATGGGCTTTTCTGGAGAGATGGTTCGTATCCACCTTATCCCGCGGAGGATATGGGTAAATTTGACAAGGTCATTGAAACCTGCCATCGCTATGGAATTAAGGTGGCAACGTATTTCTCCAATAAGGAGCTCCACTCGAGCATGGAGTCGTTCAAAAAAAATGGCCAGGAGTGGTCAAGAAAGGATAATCAGGGAAATCTCAGATATAACTACTTTCGTGCGGGAAGTGAATTCGGTGTCCAGATGTGCCTCAAATCCGGCTGGTTGGAGTTCTTGAAATTCTCTATAGACAGGGTCCTTAAGAATCATCGCCTCGACGGCGTATATTATGACTGGAACGCTGCCTTGTTTTGCAGTAATCGTTTGCATTTGGAAAAAGATACCGGCACCGTCTCCACAGATAAATTGCAGCAAGCTTTTACCCAGTCGCTTGCGGGCCATTGGGACATGGATGAACTAATCGAATTGATGGAATGGACCAGACAGCGAGTTGGGCCGGACGGTCTGATTATTGTCCATAATACAAGAGTGCCGATGTTCGCTACTGAAAACTTTGCCAATTATGTCGTGGCAATGGAATGGGGATACCAGAAGTGGTCAAAAACCGCTCCGAAATTGCAGGAACTACCACTGGAATGGGACTTTGTTGGTGCCCGTTCCCGCGGGGTAATAGGATATGGCCTCATTGAACCGAATGCACCGAGGAGATTACATAAGGTTTTAGCTCTTGAAACGTTGTTGACAGGTGTTGCGCCTTGGCCAGCCAGCCCGGAGGCGGTCGAACTTTATAAAATCTTGAAACCCCTTGGAAATGTTGAGAGGTACAAATTCGAGGACTGGCGGAACAAGGCAGTGACACTTGAGGACAACAGTTGTGCTTCTGCTGTTTACAGCCATCCTGGCGAGGCCTATATTTTGGTGGGCAATTTAGATGGTCAGCTCAAAAATGTCACCTGTAAAATCAATCCCCGAAACTTACCATATCCTTTATTTTCGGTCAGTTCAGCTGAAATTCCTGACGGAGATAAATCAGTCAACCTCAACATTGACAAACTTATTAGCGATGGTGAAAATATTACTCTTCCTGCCGACGGTGTAGTTTTGGTTCATATTAAATAGCATAAAACTTCACCGATTTATACGGCTCATAAGAATTAAATGCGCTTTGAGCGAGCGTCGGATTTGCTCAGAAGGACCCGCTTGTCATTCCTGCGACCTGTCACAATGTCGTCTGTCGGGGAAGAAGGAATACAGTTTTCCGTTTGTCCATCAAACAATCCGTGGTTTGTCCTGAGCGCAAAGATTTTCTATGATTCGTATCAATTATTGCCGGAGCAATTGATGCCGATGTTTCTTCAATCAAAAAGATTGTTACGCGGATGGCGCAAGACCCCGTCGATATACATGGCTGCTTTCTTTATGTCCTTCTATGGCGGCATTTACATCGTTTCCATACCGTTTGTTATTGCTTTCCTTGGCGGTACGGACAAGGACCTGGGTTTATGTGCTTCAATGGGCTTCGTGTCATACCTGATGGGCTGCATCGGCACTGGGCCTTTGCTTTACCGGTTTAACGCAAGGCGCCTGGCGCAGGTCGGCTCTCTTGTAGTAACTGCAAGCGTAGCGGTGTTGTTAGCGATAGTTGTGTTGAATATGCGCGGATGCGACCTGCCACATCCTGTGACATTGGTAATAATTACCTCAATGGTTTCTGGCTTGCTCACCTCGATATACTGGCCTCCGATTATGGGCTGGCTTTCTACCGGCTATGAGGGAAGTGATTTGAATCGCCGGCTGGGGATTTACAATATGAGCTGGTCCGTAGGTCTTGCTGTCAGCCCCTTCTTGGGCGGTTTGCTGGTCGAATTCAGCATTGCGACATCGCTGTTTGCAGCCGTAATATTTGCTGCACTGGCCTTTGTAGCAGTCACTCTTGCCCATCCACCTGAACTTGAAGGAGAACAACGGGAAAGCAAGGATGACTCTCAGGTATTTCTCGGTCCAGCAAGTTCACTGCTGGTGAGATTTCGCTGGACGTCCAGAATTGCGTTGGTAACTGTTTTCACTTGTGTCGGCCTGATGA
>CAZKOQ010000341.1:0-3949 GCA_964554425.1 uncultured Pirellulales bacterium
CAGCAGCGGCTTCGGGCCACAGTTGTTTTTTTGATTGTGGCCGGCTTATTTGGCTTATTGTGGCTGGCGGCAACAAATAGAATCGACATAGGCCGGTGGCTTAATCCCTGTGGAATGAAACAGAGGTGGGGCCTGCCGTGCCCGACCTGCGGGATGACCACTTCGGCTTTGGCCTTTGCTCGCGGCCAAGTCCTGCAATCTTTTTACATCCAGCCGGCCGCCGCCGTCTTGTGTGGTATATTGTTAGTTGTAGCGTTTTCAGCTTTTTTTATTGCTGTTTTTGGAGTATATTTTCAATTTCTGAGGCGGTTCTTTGTCAAAGTTAAAACCAGATACATAATTTTGCTCCTGCTAATCATAATTGCCGCCGGCTGGGTAGTAACGCTGGCAAGGGCGATTGCGGAGAGAAGCTGAGAGGAGAAATATGCTCGATGCTTAATTCCGCCCCGCCTACGGCGGGCAAGCTCCGTCGGATAAACCCGCCAGACGGAGTGGTGGATAAATCCGCCGGACGGAGCGGCGGATAAACTTGCCGGGGCTGGCCGGAATAGATTATTAACCACGGATTCACGCAGATTAACACTGTCTTTTTTTTGCCACCGAGGGCATAGAGAACACAGAGCTTTAAGTATTTTTTTTATTTTCACACTTCGTGGCTTCTATATCTTCCGCCCGAAAACTAAATCCGCCACACGTCCGCCAAAGACATTATGGCGGATGGGAAAGAAGGGAATGAGGGGATTAGGAATTTAGAATATCGAATATCGAATGACGAATATTGAAGTGGACGCGGTGTGGAAGATTGACTGTGAGGGGAGGAAGTGGTAGTCTTTTGGTTGTTTGAGATGGTATAGCCGGGGAATCATCTATGCAAAGAGGCGTTGCGACATTTACCCTCGATACGGGAAGGTGTCCGAGGTGGCTGTTTGAAAGAATGGTCAAGCTTGGCCGCGAGATGACCAGAGTATTGGTGGCGGAGTTTGGCCCGGAGGAGTTTATCCACAGGATAGCAGACCCGGTGTGGTTTCAATCATTAGGGACGGTTCTGGCATTTGACTGGAATGCATCGGGACTAACTACCATTTTGACTGCTGCTTTGAAAGAGGCGATACGAGGCGAAGAAAGGAACCTCGGGGTTTTTATATGCGGCGGAAAAGGCAAGACCTCGCGTAAGACGCCGCAAGAAATTATGGGGTGGGGCGATAGATTGAGCTTGCCGGGAAAGTGCGTTGACAACCTGGTCTATAATTCGCGGATGAGCGCCAAGGTGGATAATTCGCTTGTCCAGGATGGCTACCAGATTTACCACCACAGCTTTTTCTTTTCCAAGAAGGGGAGCTGGGCTGTTGTCCAGCAGGGAATGAACCAGCATAATGCTACTGCCCGGCGGTATCATTGGTATTCCGAGAATATTGAGGACCTTGTCCGTGAGCCGCATACGGGCATTGTTACGATGGCGCGGCGTCAGCCGACGCTGAATCTGACGGCGCGGGAAAGCGAGGGAACAAGGGCGTTGAGTGTGGAATTTGTTTCTTCCGGCTATTATTCCTTGATGAAGGATATTGAAATCCTGCGAAGGCACTCGAGTCCACTAAGTAAAATGGTCAGTTTCAAATATAAGGGAGAGCAGCTGACGTTCCTGGAGCTTGAGGACACGGAATTTAAGTTCCATCCTGTGGTCTGTGAAGATTTCTCGAAGAGCTATTACTTGGAGAAAATCCTTAATATACTGTGCGATAGACAGCCGGATAATTACGAGCAGCTTCTGGCGGTGGAAGGCGTCGGGCCGAAAACGGTCAGGGCACTGGCTTTGGTTGCAGAGGTGATTTATGGGGCGAAGCCATCATATAAGGACCCGGCGCGGTATTCTTTTGCACACGGCGGCAAGGACGGCACTCCATATCCCGTTGACCGGCGCACTTATGATAAGACGATAGCTATGCTCTCCGAAGCCGTCAGACGCAGCCGAATCAGTCCTTATGAAAAGGATAAGGCCGTCAAAAGACTTGCCGGCTCCTTGTGGAGAATCGGCGTAACCCGCTGATGACATCAATAGTCTGCATCATAATTATTTTATTTCATCGCTCGACAGGGTATAATTATCCTGACGAGAAAAGCAAAGCAGAGACGTTTTAATTTCTTTGCAGATGTAAAGAGTGAGCCGTGTATTGATTGAGATGGGCGGAGCGATGACTCAGGACAAAAAGAAATTTGAGTCTGTCGGCGAGGCGCTGGATTTTGCGATAGCCAGAGAGGTTGAGGCGCAGGATTTTTATGCAAAGTTAGTGGCTCTGGTGCAGAAGCCGGAAATGGTCAAGGTCATTAAAGATTTGGCGACGGAGGAAGTGCAGCACAAGATACGGCTGGAGGCAGTAAAGGCAGGAGAGATTGTCATAGAAGAGGAAGAGGTCGGCGACCTCGGCATAGCGGCGAACATTGAGGATATTGAGCCAAGGCCGGGTATGAGCTACACGGATTTGCTGATTCTGGCGATAAAGAAAGAGGATAGGTCGTGTCGACTTTATACCGACCTGGCATCGGTTGCTCATACAAAAGAATTAAGGGATATTTTCTCCAGATTAGCTCAGGAGGAGGCGGAGCATAAGCTGCGATTTGAGGTCGAATACGATTTGACGACCTTCCAGGCGAAGGCCAAAAAGAAGTAGTGATGCGGGCTGCTTTCCATCAGCAAGAAGTAATTAAATTTTGCTTCTAAAGCAGGTATAATGAGGATATGAAGACCAAGGTTGAAATTGTCTATACGCCGGATACGTCAACGGAATACAAGCAGCCGCTGTTTGAGGCGACGGTTACGGCGGGATTTCCTTCGCCGGCTGCCGACTACGAAGAAGATAAACTTGACCTCAACAAACACCTGATTAAAAATTCCGCTGCGACTTTTTTTGTCCGGGTTACCGGCGACTCTATGACGGGAGCGGGCATTCATTCCGGCGACCTGCTGGTGGTTGACCGCAGCTTGGAACCGAGGGACAAAAATGTGGTGATAGCGGCGATAAACGGCGAATTGACCGTCAAGAGAATCAGAATCCGCAACAAGAAAATTACATTAGAGCCGGAAAACGAAAACTATGCCTCACAGGAAATAGCCGAAGATACCGAATTTCAGGTCTGGGGCGTCGTAACCTGTGTAATACACCAGCTATGAGCGGCGAAATCTTTGCACTTGTTGATTGTAATAATTTTTATGCCTCCTGCGAAAGGGTCTTCAACCCCGCTTTGGAGGGCAGGCCGGTCGTAGTATTATCCAACAATGACGGCTGCATCGTTGCCCGCTCCAATGAGGCGAAGGCGCTGGGTCTGAAGATGGGCGTTCCTGCATTCGAGGTGCAGGATATTCTGGAGAAAAATCACGTTGAGGTCTTCTCATCAAACTATGCCCTTTACGCCGATATGTCCAGCCGTGTGATGGAGACGCTCTCTGCGTTCACGCCTGATATAGAAATTTATTCGATTGACGAGGCATTTTTGAATCTTGCCGGCTTTGACCGCTCTTTGACGGATTATGGCCGACAAATCCGGCAAACCGTAAAAAAGTGGACCGGCATTCCCGCTACGGTAGGCATAGCCAGGACAAAGACGCTGGCGAAAATTGCCAACAAGATTGCCAAACAATCGGCTAAGGCCGAGGGCGTGGTGGATTTGACCGATTCACCATATTTAGATAAAGCCCTGGCGCAGGTGGCGGTCGAGAAGGTCTGGGGAGTCGGGATAAAGACGACAATAAAGCTAAAAAGAGCAGGGATTAAAACCGCTCTGGATTTGCGAGACGCCGATATAAACTGGATTAAAAACAAGTTCGGCGTAGTCGGAGCAAGAACAGTTTATGAGTTAAGAGGCATTTGCTGCTATCAGCTTGAGAGCAATCCGCCGGCAAAACAATCCATCACTGTGTCCCGGATGTTTGGAAGAGATGTTGAGTCGATTGAGG
>CAZKOQ010000342.1:0-3947 GCA_964554425.1 uncultured Pirellulales bacterium
CCTCTTAGCCAGCCACAACATGACACGGCGATACAGGTCACCCAGGATGTGCAAAATCAAAAGTGTCATCACCCCAATTATCAGCAGCTTGAAAACCCGGTTGACTCGCACATATACAGGGCCGTCAGCTTTGTACATATCCATCATCTCTCTGAAGACTGCGCCTTTGCCTTGGACCGGCGAGTCAACCAACACTTTGCCGAAGAAGAAAGGCGACTCGGGTGAATGACAATCCTCACACCGTCGAACGCCCAGCGACTGGGCGGCAGGCCTGACATCGTGGGCAATAGGCCACAAACACGGCTGGGCCGCCGGATGGTCTTGCTGCTGACAGAGATTCCCTCCATCATCCAGATTATATAACGTGCCGCCGGCGATATAAACGACCTTGCCATCCAACGATTTCTCAGAAGACAGCAATTTTAGGGCCTCGTTTATGTGCTCAGCGGTCAGCGCCGGCCAATCGCCCGAAGCCGGACGCTTTCCTTTTGCGAGCACCTCCCCGGCAATTTCCCTGACAATCTCAAGGTCGATTGGTGCGACATTCTGGTCCTTGATAACGCCCCAGAAGGCAGGCCATATCAATTTATGAGGAGCAATCTTGCCGTCCGCCTGCTTTGCAAAAACAGGAGCAATTATATGAGGCAGCATCTGGGGGGATTTATTGACGTTAATCGTTCCTAATCGGTGGGCTCGCGATGTCTTGGCAAGATAAGTATTCTGAGCAGGCCAGGGGCCGCAGTGGCAGGCGGTGCAGGTAAGCTTATCAAAGTGCACCGGCGGGATACCCGGATGCGTAGGGACAGGAGCACCCAGCCGACCCGCCTCTGGTGAAACCGAAGATTCTTCTCCGAGATGGCAACCCTTGCACGATGAGGTAGCCGCCAGCGGATTTGTCGAATCGGCTGCCTCACCTTCGTATCCGCGGGTAATGTTATGGCTAATGCCGTTGCGGTGGCAATCAACGCAGGCCAGTCCCGCCATAAGATGCACATCCTCATCTGATGCCCACTTTTCTGTCTCCTTTTCAACCAGATACAAGTTGGAATGGCAGAAATAGCAACGTTCGGTAGGGACTTTCCTAACAATATTAAAAAAGACCTTGTTTTCCTGCTCAAAAATGTTTTCTCGATAAGTAATTGTAGGCGGCACTATTCTTTTACTTTCCACAGGTGCCGGCATAAAAGGGTCATAAGTATCAGGCATATATTCAGCCGAACCGCGAACATTTGCTAACTCCGTAGAAGCGGCCGCCGCCCAGCGGAAATTCTCCCGCGCTACCTGCACTGCGAAGCCGTCCACTCCTCCCTGGTCTTGACCCGGATGGGCGTTGTGGCAGCTAAGACAATTAATTTCCAATTTACCCGATATATACTCGCGACCAATCTCCGCAGGGTCTTTGCTTGTAAGCTCTCCTGCCCCGCCTCCGGGTATATGCCTGCCAAACAGCTTGGTAAATTGACGAGCCGTCAAGCCAATCTGCTCGGGCCTGTATGTGCCAGGCCAGGAGCGATATGAAATAGGAATTTGTGTGGCAATCGCGGCGTCAACGTATATCCACGGCTGAGCGGGCCGACCGGAAGGAACATTTGAATCGGGGGCATTAAAATGCCAGCCCGAACGTATTGTATCGTAGCTATGACACTCTCCGCACGTCCAGCGAGTCGAAAACGGCAGAAGCGGTTTATCTTCCGGTGTTATCTTGTCGCCTTTTTTGCCCTCTTCGTTTTCGGGATATAGGTAGATAAGATGATATGAACCGGCTCTGCTGCCGTCGCTTTTGTCGCCAAGCAGAAGGGAAGGTCCCTCTGCTCGCCTTGCCTGGTTGGCATCGTTAGCGGCACAGAGTGTCGATACCAACCACAGCAAAATAGCTATTGCTGCGAATCCTTTTCTCAAATTACGACCAATCCTTTATCTCAATACTTGATGCTAAACCTTAAAGTCCTCCGGCTTAAACTCCAGCTTCTTGCCGGCTTCTATTGCCTCGTTGACCTTCAGCACGGTAACAGCCGTCTCGTATCCGACCTCAGCGGGACAATTAAGCTTGGCCTTGCCCCGGATTGCATCGAAGAAGTTCTCCAGATGCGGCTGATGATACGGCTTATCCATTGTCACCGGCAAATCGAAGCGGGGCGGCTTAGGCGACTCTCTCACATCGGCTACACCCTCGCCTGCGGCGGCTGCCGGTTTTACCTCTTTTTTCTCCTCAGGAGGCGCCTTAAGGTAGCCCATCTTGACCCACTTATCCCAGTGGTCTTCCGGAAGCCACGCTTCACGATAGACATCGCCCCGCATAGAGGTCTCGGAAATCAATAGCGCCCCCTCATCGCCCATAAACAGCTCAAAGTATCCGTTGCCGCTATTTGTGGTTATTGTCTGATAGAATGCCCTGACGACGCCCTCTTTAGTTTGGTATTCGTAAATGACCATCACGTGGTCATACCATTCGTGGCCTTTCCAGTAGTCGATGCCGCCGCTGGCAATGACGGATACGGGACTAGCCCCGAGGAACCAGCTATAAATATCAATCTGGTGTGAGCCGAGGTCAACTATGGGCCCGCCGCCGAGCCCTTTATACCATCGCCAGTTTCTGAACTGCTGCATTGACTTGAAACCGTAGTTCTGGAGCGCGGCCTCCTCGACGGCGCCGTCTTTAGGCCAGCCCAAATCCTCGCAGGCGGCCTTGCCGCGATTCCACTGGCCGTTGATTGTGGTGATTCTGCCCAATATCTTCGCGTCCTTAATCAGCTTTTCGTAGCAGTGAATATAGCGGGGATTACTGCGGCGCTGGTGGCCAATCTGCAGGAGCTTGCCGGTCTCTTTGGCCGCCTGCGCCATTTTCTTGGCGCCTTCGAGTGTGTTGGACATCTCCTTCTCGCAATAGACGTGCAGCCCACGCTTAAGACAGGCCACAGCGTGCTCAGAGTGCCAGAAATCAGGCGTGGCAATTATGACGGCATCAATGTCCTTCTCTTTATCTAACATCTCCTTGTAATCTTTATAATCATTGTGCTCGTGCCCGTATCTTTTCAGCATACGCGACATCCGTTTTAGATTATACGCCTCCCAGATATCGCAGACCGCCTTAAAGCGAACACCCGGTATCTGCCGGGCCGCATTCATTAGCACGTTGCCCTGCTCGCCGGCGCCAAGTAACGCCACATTTATGTCGTCCCCTTTTTTGGCAGCGGCGGCCCCAAAGCCGACCTGCGGCAGAACCAATCCCGCCCCTACGGCTGCCGTAGAACGCAGGAAACTACGCCTGTCTATTTTCATCGCTCGTCGTTCGCCTTTCGTCTTCCGATTATTCATCTGCTACTTTGTCTCCAAAAATTAAACAAACAATCTATACGGCTTCTTTGTGCCTTCGTGACTTCGTGGCCATTATGCCACCATCTGTCGCCGCAGTCAAGTGCGCGGCTTCGATTTTTCGGCTGCACGTCTATACGGCTATTTAAGCAGTGGTTTTATCACAATATTGCGATACGCCACCGGGCCGTGGTTGCCCTGGAACATAAGCGGGCCAGTGGCTGCTTCTTTGCCGGTAACGCCGCCGGGCGTCTGGCTGGCTAATTCGAGATTTTCGTGCAGCATCTGGCCATTAAGCTCCACCTTTACCAGTTTGGCGTTGGCAACTTTCTTGCCGCTTGAATCAAATTTCGGAGCGATACACTCGATTATAAATTGTTGCCACTCGCCCGGCTTTTTGCTGGCATTAACAGGCGGCGGGGATGCACCATAAACCGCACCTATGTCGCCGCTGCCCATTTTCCCCCTGCCGTAGCTATCCAGCACCTGTATCTCATATTCGCCCATCACATAAACGCCGGAATTGGACTCCTTCGGCACCATAAGTTGCAGCGAAATAACGGAGTCGCCGAACTTGGCGTTGGAGAATATATCGAGACTGTCACCGTGCTGGGCGGCAAGATTTATCATTTCGC
>CAZKOQ010000343.1:0-3942 GCA_964554425.1 uncultured Pirellulales bacterium
TTATTGAAGCTCTCGCACCAACGTTATGGTTTCTCTGGCACAACCAGGCAAAAATGCGAAAATTTACTTGAAGTAAAATAGGGTAATTTGGTATAAATAAATATAGTAAAAACTGGAGGTCGTGGTGTTATAGGCCATTATGCAGAATATATCTTGAACTTGTGAAAAGGAGGACTACTATTTTATGACTTTTATTTTTATCAGTTTATTGTTACTTACCGACGCAATGCTATGTAAAAACCAGTTGATTGGCAATTTACAACCCAAGATGCTCGCATCAAACTGAAACGTCTATATCCACAAATTAAAATGTCATGATATACTACAAGCATGTTTAAAAAAATCATTTATTCAATTTTTCTTATTGTGCTGCTAATCATAGTAAGTAGTGTTCAGGCCGACCCATTTAGCATTGGAGCTGCGGCGGATATAGAAATCGGCAACGATACGCAAATCGGGCCGAACTCAAGCAGCAACGGGTCGGGGCTTGGAATACGTGATATTTCTACAAGACGCCGGGTAACAATGATTAGCTACAATATCTCGGGGCTTTTAGGTCCAGGTGAGTCATTCTCGGATGTAAGTTTTAGCCATTACAGTTACGACCAGGATGACCAGGTCAGTGTCTATGGCGTTTTTGAGGGTTTTGATGTCCTAAATGTTGAGGCGCTCACCTGGAATACCGCCCCCGGCGTTCAGAACAATCCCACGCCGGCCCTCGATTCCCCGGTTGCTCTGGATTTGGCTGACCTGACCGGTGTTCTGTTGACATTTACTCCGCCTGCAAGTGCGGGCGTAAGGTTCTCAACTGCCACAAGTCAGGCATTAGCTGATTTCCTAAACAGTGATACGGATGGGATTGTAACGTTTTTGTTGGCGCCAAGCGTTCCGGGCACTCAGGCCATCATTCGCTCATCGGAGCACTCGAGCGGCGGTTCTTTACTTCAGGGCAATATTGTGAAATCTCTGCAATTTGCATCTAATCCAAATCCGGCCAACGGAGCACAAGATGTGTGCCGCGATGTGGTCCTTAGCTGGAAGCCGGGACAGTATGCCGCCAAGCACGATGTGTACTTCGGGACGACTTTCGCCGATGTGAACGAAGCCGATACAACCAATCATCCAAACGTGCAGGTCAGTTTCAGCCAGGACGCCAATACTTATGACCCAGCCGGCCTTCTCACATTCGGGCAGACCTGTTACTGGAAGGTCGATGAGGTCAATGCCCCTCCAGCATCGACGGTATATAAGGGTTCTGTCTGGAGTTTCACGGTCGAACCTGTTGCATATCGGATGAGCAATATCACTGCCACGGCATCCAGCTCATTTAACGCAAATATGGAGGCGGGAAAGACTATCGATGGCTCCGGACTCAACGCCAATGACCAGCACGGGACAACCGATACGACTATGTGGCTAAGCGCCACTACGCCACAGCCGACCTGGATAAAGTATGAGTTCGATAAGCTCTATAAACTATATGAGATGTGGGTCTGGAATTCTAATCAGACGCTCGAGCCAACTTTCGGTTTTGGTTTGAGGAGCGTTACGATTGAATACTCCGCCGATGGTGCAGCCTGGACGCAATTGGGTGGCGTGCCGGACTTTGCCCGCGCTACCGGCGCTGCTGATTATGTTCACGATACCACCGTTAATTTCAACGGTGCGGCGGCAAAGTTCGTCAAGATTACCGCTAACAGCAACTGGGGCGGACTGACCCAGCAGTATGGTCTTAGCGAAGTTCGGTTTTTCTCCATACCTGTCTATGCAAGAGAGCCAAATCCAACGAATGGACAAACAGATGCGGCCTTGGATGCGGCGCTTCGCTGGAGAGCTGGAAGAGAGGCTGCCACGCATAAGTTATATTTTAGCGATAATCGGCAATACGTGGCAGACGGCGCTGTTACTCCCATCATTATCTCAGGGAGCGGCAGCTATGCAAACTACGGTCCGCTGTCCCTTAACTTAGGCGATATTTATTATTGGAAGGTCAACGAGGTCAATGATGCTGCTACCCCTGCGACCTGGCAGGGCGATGTATGGAGCTTTACCACTATTGGATACACAACCGTTGACAACTTCGAGGACTACAATGACTACAAGCCCGACAGGATATGGGAGAACTGGATAGATGGATGGGGTGTCCCTGAGATTCCCATACCCGGCAACGGAACTTGCTCGACGGTGGGTTATGGAACTCCACCTTTCGCTGAGACCAGAGCGGCATTCGTCCACAGTGGAACACAGTCGATGCCTTTTGACTACAACAACACAAAACCCCCTTATTATTCACAGGCCGACCATACCTTTGACACGCCGCAGAATTGGACGGGATTCGGCATCAAAGCATTAACGTTGTGGCTCAAAGGCGTTCCAGCCGCTTTCCTTCAGACCTCTCCAGGCGTTTACTTCACAAGTGGAACCGGTGCGGACATCTATGGCGCGGCAGACGAGGGCCGCTTTATCTACAAGCAGCTCACCGGCGACGGGACAATCATCGCCAGGGTCGATAGCTTGGATAACACGCACGCGTGGGCCAAAGCCGGCGTGATGATACGCGAAACTCTTGATGCGGGCTCAAGCTACGCATACGTGATATGGGCACAGCTAAATGGTGTTCGCTTCCAGGCGAGATTATCCACCGGCGCCAGCGCGACCAGTGACACTTCCGTAGCGACACCTGAGCAGATAGCAATCCGTGCACCGGCCTGGGTCAAGCTCGAACGCAATGGTAACCAGCTCAACGGATACTATGCAACGGACGCAGCAGGCACGGTATGGACACCTATGGTCTGGAATCCGCAAACCATCACTATGGTCTCTAACGTATATATCGGGCTGGCAGTAACAAGCCACGCATCAGGCGTCGTGGCCGGCGCGGGTTTCTCGTCCGTCTCGACAACCGGCAGCGTAACCGGAGATTGGCAGTTGGCTGACCTGGGCGTGGCGCAACCCATCGGCGGCAATAAGCCCGATACCTTGTATGTGATGGTCGAGGATAGCATCGGCGGCAAGAATGTTGTAACACATTCTGACCCCAACATAGCGTTGCGGAGCACCTGGCAAGAGTGGAATATACCGCTTAATCAGCTTACAGGCGTGAATCTGGGGAGCGTCAAGAAGATGCACATAGGCGTCGGTAATAAAACCCCTGGCGGCGCCGGCCAGCTTTACTTCGATGACATCCGGCTGAATCCTGCAAGATGTATGCCGTCGGTTCTAAAGAATTCTGCGGATTTCAATAGTGACTGTGTGGTTGATTATCTTGACCTTGACGCGATGGCAGCTCAATGGCTTATGACGGCGCCTCCTGCCCTCAGCTCAGATTTGAACGCAGACAACAAGGTTGACTTAAAGGATTACGCTATGATGGCGGATACGTGGCTTGATGAGCTATTGTGGCCGCAGTAAGCCGTTGCATCTATTGACTTGCTACTTGCTTTAATATCGGGGCCTATGCTTAGCCGCATAGGCCTCGATTGTTTTAGGTTATGGAGCTGGCGAACCTCGCTTATTGAAGCTCTCGTTATGGTTTCTCTGGCACAACCAGGCAAAAATGCGAAAATTTACTTGAAATCAGAGGAGTAGTTTGTTATAAATAAAATTGTATAATCTGTAAATTACGGTCTCAAGCAGCCAGGAACCTCTATGGTTCTGACTGCGCAGAGATTGACAGGATAGGTCAAAAACTGCTCTTATTTGGATTTTTGAGGGAAGGAGGTAAAGACAGGTCCTGTTAAAGTTTTGCTTTGCGGGCACATTGGGAAGTGAGGATAAACACCTTTCTGACTTTTTCTCGATTGTTTATGAAATTTCTTAAGCAGGCAAAATTACGTTATCAGATTTTAATACCTGCTAAGGATAAAATTGTTTTGGTGTGTGGCCAAAACAGAGGTGTTTTTAACCTTTTCTAAAGGAGGATTATTATGTGTAGAAAATTGA
>CAZKOQ010000344.1:0-3938 GCA_964554425.1 uncultured Pirellulales bacterium
CGCTGGGGATACCGGCTGTTCTTCTTTTCGGCCTGCCCAAAACCAAAGACGAAACGGGTTCAGAGGCCTGGGCGGAAAATGGCGTTGTGCAGAGGGCCGTCAAATCAATCAAGAAACGAACTCCGGAGCTTTTAGTCATAACCGATATATGCCTTTGTGAATATACCTCGCACGGTCATTGCGGCGTAATCAAGGATGGCAAGGTGGATAACGATGCCACCTGCGAATTATTGGCCAAGGTTGCCCTCTCGCACGCTCAGGCCGGCGCGGATATTGTCGCACCCTCGGATATGATGGATGGCCGGGTCCGCTACATCCGTGAGGCCCTCGAAGAAAATGGCTTCTATGATGTTGCTATTATGTCCTACGCAGCCAAATATGCCTCCGCCTTCTATGGGCCGTTCAGAGACGCCGCCGAATCTGCCCCTGCCTTCGGCGACCGTAAGACTTATCAGATGGATGTGGCAAATGCCCGCCAGGCGTTGGCTGAAATCGCTCTCGATATTGAAGAAGGCGCCGACATTGTGATGGTCAAGCCCGCATTATGTTTTCTGGATATTATTTATCGTGCCAAGCAGCGTTTCGATTGTCCCATCGCCGCGTATAATGTTAGCGGCGAATATATGATGTTAAACTCCGCCGCTCAGGCAGGCCTTTTGGATAAAAAGACAGCTATGCTCGAAATGCTTACCTCCATCAAACGCGCCGGCGCTGATATAATCATTACATACTTCGCAAAAGAATTGGCAAAACAAATCGTTCGTTAGTGCTCATGGTAATCCATGATAGGGAGAAATTATGTGCCAAGAAAAGCAAATAAATTCTGTCGAATCTTTCATACAAGCAACTCGGGATGATTACAAAAAATGGGGAATTGAGTTTCCATGGTTTCGTGGTGAACCAACTTGCGATACTCCTTTGACACCCAAACTGTATAGAAAGGAATATCAAGGCGATTACTACGAGAATCGATTGCTCCAATACTTCCGAACGCAAGCTCCAGCCGTGTCGTATACCAAAACGCCTGATAGACAAGATACTGATTTGTGGTTATTTCTTGCACAGCATGTGGGGCTCCCAACGCGTCTTCTGGATTGGACTGAGGGCTCATTGATTGCGCTTTACTTTGCTTTACAGGAGAAAATTCCTATTGTTTGGATGCTCAACCCCTTTGAACTAAATAGTCTGTCGGCACCCTCGACTAAGGGTTCGTTCAACATATATGGTCCCACGTGGACTCACGACCCCTCTAACATCATAACTAAGAATATACACGCGGCCTGGCAAAATGACGAGGGTGGCCTTGACCTTCCTGTTGCCATACACCCTACAAATATCCACCCTCGTATGGCTGCTCAAAGGAGTCGCTTTACTGTTCATGGGAAGAGAAAAGAAAGCTTATGTGTCCTTCTTTCCGACAAAGATATTCTTAAGAAATACGTTATTGATGATACTAACTCAAAAGCAATGTTAGATGAATTGAGGATATTAGGTGTATCTCGCGTAACTTTGTTTCCAGAGATTGACGTTTTAGCGCAAGACCTCACAAGATTATTCCGACCTGATTTGGTAATGGTCAAAGACATCGAGAACTTACAATGAATTTTGGAAATATAATCCCGCAATTTATTGCGGGGTTTTTGTGTTATGAATGTTGAACAGACAAAGCCTAGTATTGTTGCATTCGAGATTACCCGCCGGTGCAGGTTTAACTGCAAACACTGCCGGGCGGAGGCCGGTCGTGTTAATGAAGAGCTGACTACCGAACAATGCAAAAAGATTCTCCGGTCCGTTGCAAAGTTCAATAAGTGTGTAATAATCCTCACCGGCGGAGAGCCGATGGAGCGAAGCGACATTTACGAACTTATAAGATTCGGCCGGGATTTGGGATTGCGAATGGTAATGGCTACCTGTGGCTATCTTATCGACGAGAAGTCCATCGTCGAATTGAAAGAGGCCGGCGTTTTGGCGATATCTATTTCTCTCGATGGCGCTTCTGCGCAAACACATGATAAGTTCAGACAAACGGTAGGTGCCTTTGACTCGGCCATTAAAGCAGCAAAGTCGGCTCACCAGGCCGGTATCCGTTTTCAAATCAATACTACCATAAGCAAGCTTAACATCGCCGAAGTTCCCGCCATAGCCAAATTGGCCCAGGAGCTTGGGGCTTATTGTTTTAATCCGTTTATCTTAGTGCCTACCGGCCGGGGGCGGGAAATTGCCGACCAGACACTTGCGCCGGCTGAATATGAGAAACTGCTGCAAGATTTGCTTCAGTTGAAGTTAAAATCGGCAATCGAAGTGCGTGTTACCTGCGGCCCGCAGTTCGCGCGAATATGCCGCCAGGCCAAACTGACTTCAGTGAAGAGTCCGCAGACAATCGTCAATCGTCAATCCGACTTCGCTAAAGCTACGCCGGACAAGTCATCAATAATCAATTCGGTCAACGGCTGTATGGGCGGCAGGGGCTTTGGTTTTATAAGCTATAAAGGCGATGTGCAAACCTGCGGATTTCTTGACATATCGGCAGGGAATCTGGTTGAAAACAATTTCAACTTTGCCCAGATTTGGCAAAACTCGCAGTTCTTAGAAGAAATTCGCAATCGGTCGGCATACAAAGGCAATTGTGGAGTTTGCAAATATGTCGGTGTCTGCGGCGGCTGCAGGGCAATGGCTTACTCGATGACAGGCGATTATTTGGCTGCCGACCCGATTTGTAATTTCAATCCGAAAGGTAAAGGTAAAAGTTGACCTTGCGCTTAACGAAGCTGCAAAAACGGTTGTGCAACGCACTCCAGAATGGCTTACCAATCTGCGCAAGACCGTTTGCCGAGATTGCAAAAGATTTAAATAGCAGCGAGAAGAAAATTTTAGAGCAAACCCGCAAGCTAAAGAATGCAGGGATAATTCGGCGAATTGGCGCAATATTAAATTATCGTGCCCTCGGCATAAAAAGCACCTTAGTTGCCGCACACGTTCCGCAAAAAAACCTGCAAAAAGTAATCAAGACAGTTAATTCTCTCGAAGGTGTCTCTCATAATTATTTAAGAAGTCATTACTACAATTTATGGTTCACTTTACAGTCGCAAGCCGCTAAACAGATTTACTCTATACTTATGGGCTTGTCCTCTCGCTTTGGTATTGATTTTCACAGTATGCCTGTCGTCCGCTCTTTTAAGCTCGATGTCCGTTTCGACGCTGAAAGTGGCGGCAAGAAATTATTGGGTGATGCCGAACAAATCCAGAAAGGCCGGATAGTCGATTTAGACGGAAATCAAAAGATGATGCTTTCGAGGTTGCAGCGAGACCTGGATATAACTGCGACGCCTTTTGCCTTTTTGTGCAACGATGCTCTGGGAATCAGGGATGTTGTTGGAATTATAACGGAGCTGGTAAATAAGGGTGTTATCCGACGGATAGCCGCTATTGTTGACCACTGTAAGCTCGGCTTTGTTGCTAATGCGTTATTTGCAGCGCAAGTCCCACATCGCAAGGTCGTCGCAGTCGGCACAGCTTTAGCATACCTGCCGATTGTAAGCCACTGCTACCAGAGAAAAACTTTTAAGGGCTGGCCGTATAATCTGTTTGCAATGATGCACGGCAAAAATATGAGCCAAATTCAGCACGTGATAAACCAGTTCACCCAAGCTGAGGGAATAAGCTCATTTCAACTTCTGCCCACCTTATCCGAGCTTAAAAAACATCCTGTCAAGCATCGCTTCTAATAAGTCGGGCATTTAAGGCCGGGTGACACCAATTTCACTTATTAATTGCTGATGTTCCCTTTGTCATTCCCGCGAAAGCGGGAATCCAGTTTCTTTTATCCAGTATTATGTACAATTCTTTCGGCAATTTATAACTTAGTGGTCCGTCACAGATGAATTGAGGGGTGTCATTCTGAGCGAAGCGAAGAATCTCCCTTACGAAGGCCAGATGTT
>CAZKOQ010000345.1:0-3932 GCA_964554425.1 uncultured Pirellulales bacterium
AGAAAACCATTCTTCTATCCACGCAGTATAATTCTCTAAAGTTTGTTCCCTGAATGGCTTGCCGTTAAACTTTTTGGTCAGGTTATATGGGGGGTCCACGAAAAGAAGGTCAACAAAACTGCCGGGCAAATAAGGAAGGACAGAGTAAATGTCTTGGCAAATAGTTCTATTCAAAATCTGTTCTTTGGCTGCCGGGGAGTGCAACTGTAATAATTTGCCTTTGTACTCGGAGAAATCTTCTGATGTAATGGATATTGTTCGATTTCTCCCAGCGCGATTTTTTGCTTCCATTTTTTAACTCCTGGTCTGTCAAGTCGTTCTGCTTGCTATAATCATACGCCAATTTTTTCAGAATTACCAGAACTATCTCACGGGGTGAACATATCACCGGGCTGGGTTTGTCGGCCATTGGCAAAATCCGCAAAGTCCATCAGTCGAGAGCCCTCCGGCTTGAGTTTTGTAATTTTCAGGGCGTTCTGGCCACAGAGGACATTGAGGGTTTCATCGAGCGTTCCTACGGGCAAGCTGGATGGATTTGGGGTATTGATAATTTCAGCCATTGCGATGGTTACTCGAATGGATTTGCCTGTTTTTTTTGAAAGATAAACTGCTGAAGCGCCGGGCCAGGGCCAGAGGCCGAGTATTTTTCTCTCTAAAAGTTCTGCTGGTTCGGCAAAATCTAAAAAGCCATCTGATTTTTTCAGCTTGGGCGCGAGAGTTGCTCTGGAATGGTCCTGCTCGGTATAAACGGCTGTGCCGTCGGCAATCTGGTCTAATGTTTTTAGCAGTAGCGGTGCGGCCAGTTGCGTGAGCCGGTCGTGAAGCCGGCCTGCTGTTTCGTTAGCTCCAATATCGGTTTTAACCTGGGCGATGATTTTGCCGGCGTCTATCTTTTCAGCGACGGTTATAATGCTGATGCCGGTTTCGGTCTCGCCATTTATTATCGCCCAATTGATAGGTGCGGCCCCGCGATATTTCGGAAGCAAAGAGGCGTGGACATTGATAACGCCTTTTTGCGGCAGATTTATCAGGACGCTACCGACCTTCTGGCCGAACGCAATCACGACAATTAAATCCGGCTTGAAACCGGCTATATTCTCGATTGCTTGCGGAGTGTTCACATCATCTGTTTCAACGAAGGGTATCGAGTGGCCGCCAGCCCAACGTGCCACCGGAGTGGGTGTAGAAATTCTGCCTCTACCGGCCGGCTGTGACGGCTGGGTTACAATAAACTGCAAATTGTGTCTGGAGTTAAGCAGGGCATCTAATGATGCAATGCCGAATTCGCCGCTGCCGAGATAAACTATATTCATTTTCGTTTCTCGCTGCTCGATACTGGATACTCGAAGATGAGTATCGAGAATTGAGTATCAAGTATCAAGATTTAGTGTTCTTGCTCGTGTTTTTCTGTGAGTTTTTTTAATTGTCTTCGATGCGCGATTTTAGCGGCCTGTCCCATACGATTGACAATGGTTACACCCTCGATATGGTCGTATTCGTGCTGGAGTGCCCGCGAGTATAGGCCTTCGGCCTCTTCGGTGAACTGCCTGCCGTCGATGCCGGTAGCGGTCACTTTACACCTCTTGTATCTTTTAACTTTTGTGAAAATCCCCGGCACAGAAAGGCAGCCCTCATCGAAAGTGACAAGCTCGCCAAGAGGCGTAACGGTTGGGTTTATAAAGACTTTGACGCTTTCTTTAGTTCCATCGAGGGAGATGATAAATAGCCGTAATGGCACGCCCGCCTGCGGCGCCGCCAAGCCGACGCCTTTGTGCTCGACCATAATGTCTGCCATTTTTTTGACAAGCAGTCGGATGCTATCGTCGATTTTTTCAACCGGCTTAGCCCGCCCGGCCAGAACATCAGCCGGGTAATGCGTTATTTGACATTTCTCAATATCAATCACTTCACGCCTCTCGCACTTGCTGCTTAAGTCTGTTCTTTCTTGTCGAATTCGTTGCCGTCGAATGTGTTGCCGAGGTAAAGTTTTTTAACGGTTGGGTTGCGAACAATCTGTGCCGGCGTGCCGGAGCCAATTACCTTGCCGTGGTCGATTATGTAGGCCTTATCTACTACCTCAAGCGTTCGCTCAACGTTGTGGTCGGTAACAAGGATGCTTACGCCGGAAGCGACCAGCCGTCGGATATCGCGCTGCAGCTCCTGCACGGTAATGGGGTCAACTCCGCTAAAGGGTTCATCCAAAAGAATCAGCGATGGGTCGGTTACCATAGCGCGGGCGATTTCAAGTTTTCTACGTTCGCCGCCGGACAGGAACCTGCCCTGACTGTCGGCAACTTCGTTCAGGCCGAAACGCTCGATGAGTAAATTGGCCCTGCGGATGCGCTCTGCTCTGGTAATGGCCATTGTCTCAAGGATAGCATAGAGGTTGTCGCAGACGCTGAGCCGTTGGAATATGCTCGGCTCCTGCGAAAGATAGCCCATACCGAGACGGGCACGCCTATACATCGGCAGCTTCGTAATATCTTTACCTTCAAAAATCACCTGTCCGCTGTTGGGCGTAATCATACCCACAATCATTCTGAAGGTTGTAGTTTTGCCGGCACCGTTGCGGCCCAACAGACCGACGATTGCGCGTTTTTCAATCGCAATGGATACATTATCAACCACGACACGGCCGGAATATTTCTTCACAAGCCCGCGGGTCTCAAGTAAAGGCACAGCCGGCACTTTTACATTTTGCTTGGCAGTATGCTGCACTGCACTCGAAGGAATTTGCTCTTTGAAATCCATATTTTCCTGTTCGATACCGGTTATTCTTGATTACTGCGGCAGTATTATAACAGCCCAGAAAGCCAAAGAAAACCAACTTTTGCCCGTCAATTCTACGCAAAAAGGTCCTGAAATGTCAGACACTCTTAACAAAATGCCGTTTTCGGCAACAAATTTCTGGCATTTTTGCGATATTTTTGCTATAAGATTAGTTTTTATGAATGAAAGGACTACTGATTTGTCACAGGTTAAATGATGAACAATGTCATTCTGAGCGCAGCGAATAATCTCCCATGCGATGGCCAGATGCTTCACTTCGTTCAGCATGACAATCCCTCAAATAAACTGTGACAGACTACTACTTTCAATTTAGGTAAAATATGTTCGCAGTGATAAGCGATATACACTCGAATCTGGAGGCGTTGACGGCTGTTTTGGCCGATATCGAAAGCCGGGGAGTAAAGACGATTTACTGCTTAGGCGACGTGGTTGGCTACGGGCCAAATCCCAAGGAGTGCCTCGACCAAATTATTGACAAGACCGAGTGGTGCGTGCTGGGCAACCACGATTACGCTGTCTTTTATGAGCCGACGAATTTCAACTATGCAGCAGAACAGGCAAGCTTCTGGACGCGAGAAGTTCTGGAGACCGAAGAAGAAAAGCCGAGAGGCGACAGACGATGGAGCTTTTTGGGACAATTGCCTATGCGACGGACGCTCCAGAGAGAGCTGGGGACAAACAGCACGACGGTCGATTTTGTCCACGCTTCGCCACGAAGACCGATTAACGAATACATATTTCCAGAGGATGTTTACAGTAATCCTTTGAAGGTCCGGCTGCTTTTCGAGCGTGTCAAGCAAACCTGCTTTGTGGGACATACGCATATGCCGGGCGTGTTTTTAGATGAGCCGGATTTTTATCTGCCGTCCGAGCTTGGAAATGTCTATCCGATTGTCGAGGAGGAGAAGGCGATTATAAATATCGGCTCAGTGGGGCAGCCCAGAGACAAAGACAGCCGGGCAAGCTACGTATATGTGAATGAAAACAAGGTGCACTTCGTGCGGGTCCAATATGACTTCGAGACGACGATGAAAAAAATATACGCAATAGAACAATTGGATAAATTCCACGCTGAACGGCTGAGGGACGGAAGATGAGAAGAATTTACTATTTACTATTTATTATTTACTATTCTTTATTTG
>CAZKOQ010000346.1:0-2141 GCA_964554425.1 uncultured Pirellulales bacterium
TTGCAAATCAAATTGTGCATCATCTTTATGAGCCGGTGCAGAAATTTATTGATGACGGCAAGTTAGTGCTTGGAATTTGCAACGGGTTCCAGGTGCTGGTAAAGGCGGGAATTCTGCCGGGCTTTGAAGAAAGAATAGCCACAGAGGACACAGAGATAAAAGACGAAAGCAGAGCATCAAAGATTACGGGGCAGACGGTAACGATAACTTATAACGATAGCGGCAAATTTGAGGATAGATGGGTTTATTTGGCCCCGCAGACGGATAGGTGCATCTTTATCGAGAAAGGCAGGCAAATATACCTTCCGGTCGCACACGGAGAAGGTAAGGTCGTTACTAAAAATGCAAAGGTCTTAGAGAAATTAAAATCCGAGGGATATGTTGCATTTAAGTATATTGATGAAAACGGTAGAGAAGGTGACTACCCCATTAACCCGAACGGCTCGGTAGATTCGATAGCCGGTCTGACAGATACCACCGGACGAGTTTTAGGGCTTATGCCGCACCCGGAGAGGTTTGTAAGGCCGACGCAGCATCCGCACTGGTCGCGGTTGAAAGACAAGCGTGACGGCGACGGAATGACGATTTTCAATAACGCGGTCAGATATATACAGCAGAACGTTTAGCTGCATACGTGGAATGTAACCCGAAGAATAAAAGCTGAAGGAGCGCAATATGGAAGCGATGTTACCATTGTGGTTGAAAAAAGTTTTCAAAATTGCCTTAGCCGTTGTAATTTGCGTTTTTTATGCAGAATCCACCGGGCAAGCAAAAGAAAATATAGAAGATTTGCGAGCGGGGATTGCAAAAGTTGATATAACGCCACAGAAACGCGTTAAAATGTCCGGCTACGCCAGCAGGACAGGATATTCCGAAGGTATCCACGACCCTTTATCTGCCCGGGTCGTTGCATTTGAAAAAGATAATAAGCGAGTTGTGCTGGTTTCGACAGACGTTCTGGGCTTCTATAACGGGACGGATGAATATCTGCGGAAAGCCATTTTAGAGGAATTCAAGCTCAAGCCCTCTGAATTATTTCTTTGCGGGATACATACGCATAGCGCCCCGACACTAACGATAGATAAAGATAAAGGAGAGCCAAATAATCTTGAATACACAGAGACTCTAAATAATAAGCTAATAGAGGCAATTCGTCAATCGCTTGACAATACAAGTCCTGTCCAGATAAGTGCCGGGGTTGGTTACTGCCCGGTCGGTGCAAATAGACGGGAGCTAAAACTCGATGGTTCCGGAGCCGGCTCAATAATACTCGGGCGCAATCCTTATGGTCCGACAGACAAAGAGGTCCTTGTGATGAAAGTTGCGAAACCCGATGGCAAAACAATAGCGGTGCTGTTTGATTATGCGACACATTCAACCTGTCTGGGTCCAAAGAATTATACCATTAGCGGGGATGTGATGGGGCTTTCGGAGCAACTTGCCGAGAAGATTCTGGGTGAAAATATAATTGCGCCAGGGTTTGCTGGGGCATCGGGTGACATTGACCCGTGGTTTCGTGTGCTGCCGGGATTCAACACTGAAGGGGGTTGGATACCGGAGCCGGTTCTATTGGGCACGATTTTAGGTGAGGAAGTTGTGCATACTTTCCGGGGCATTGGAAAAGTTTCCGAAGGCAGAGAAATCAAGACCGCGTTTGTAACGCTTGAACTTCCGGGTAAGCCGCTAAATGAAGTGTCTGCGAAAAAAGACAGCCCCCCTGCTCACCTGAATCTTACAGTCGCACGAGTCGGTGACATTGGTTTTGTGGGAATCGGCTGTGAGGTTCTGACCGAAATTGGGATGAAGATTAAGGCGGCCTCACCATATAAGCGGACGTTTGTGATTACGCATTGCAACGGAGCGGCGGGCTATCTGCCGCCGGCACATCTTTATATTGAGGGAGGATACGAGATTAGAAGTAGTCCCTTTGCTCCCGATGCGGCGGATATGGTTGTGAAAAAGGCGGTCAAGATGCTTTATGAATTATAGTCTGCTGGTTAAAAGGGGTAACTTTTAGTTCTGAGTTCATAGTTCGTAGTAGGTCAGTTACTGTCGGTTCTCAGCGGAGAGGATGTGAACCAGAAGGCGGTCTTGGGGCCAAGAGAGTTTGTCAATTATGGCCTGGGGGAATTGCCACTGGA
>CAZKOQ010000346.1:2241-3925 GCA_964554425.1 uncultured Pirellulales bacterium
CGGTCTTGGGGCCAAGAGAGTTTGTCAATTATGGCCTGGGGGAATTGCCACTGGAAATCGTCTTTTTGATAAAGATGCACAGGAGTATGTTCGGCGGCCATTGCGAGGGCCTGCGGTATGTCAAGGTAACGCAGGACGTTGAGAAAGTCCGGGCCATCCGCCATATTGACGGCGGATAAATCGTGATGCGAGTGAGGTAGATGCCAGAGGTCGAGCCGAGCGATGCCAGGTTCAAACAGTGAGGCGTAAAGAACTATACCAGCCATCTGGCCTCTTGCTTTAAGGCCGATGGGGACATTATCAATTTGTTTGAGCGAATGCAGGGTTTGAATTGCGCGGCGAACGTCCCATACCCTCATACCATCAACGGTCTGGCCGAGGAGCATAAAACGGCGATTGATTTGGGTAAGCTTGCGCTCGTCAACACGCCAGCCCGTTGGGCCGATGCCACGAGGGGCAAAATATGCAAGCACCTGGTTTGTGTTACTAATTACTTTCTGGATTTGCTTGAAGGCGATTTCGTTCGGCTCGGGTGAATTTGGCTCGTTAAGTTCGGATGCGAAGCCGGCGCGCATAGCGGACAACCATTGGGTCCATTGCTGGTCATCCAGAACGTTGAGGGTAACTCTATCAGGTTTTTTCAGGCCAGTTTGATGCGCCAGGTATAACCGCAGACGAACATACTGTTGGCTTGTGAAATCGAAGGCACTCAAACGAATACCATGGCGATTAACAGAAAATATTGGTATTATATCAAGAGTACCTGCCTCTGCATCTGTTGGCCAGCCCCTGAATGACTTTTCCTGGAGTGCATTTATCCACGCCTCACGTTGCTTTGCCCACTGTTCGGCAGATTGAGGAATAGTGGGTTCAGGAGCTATCGGGACAAAAGATTCGTGAATCTTTGTATTTATCTGGTCAGGAGGAATCTCAGTGAAAACGCGGAGCTGCTCCGGCTCGAAGAAAGGGATTGCGGTTTTATCAATAGTCGGGTTTTCACCTTTGAGGAAGCGATTAAACCAGACGAAGGCGTGGATGCGAAGCTCCTGTGTGTCGTTGTGCGGGCCTTCGGTGATTTGCAGGCCGAGGTTTTTGTCGGCGTTGTAAAGTTTGTAGATGTCTCGAACTTTTTGATGAACGCGGAGGACGCCGTCGAGCGGGAATATATCGTCTTTGTCACTATTGGAGATTAGAAGCGGCCTTGGCGCCACAAGCGCTGCGACAAGAGGATAATCCCAGCGGTAAGTATGGACGATGAACATACAATCGCAGTGGCCTTCGACTGTGCCATCGACGACGTGATTTTGTAGGTCTGTGATGCCGGCAACAGGGACAGCGGCTTTGATGCGGTCGTCGAGGGCTGCCAGCCACCAGCTATATGCGCCGCCGCCGGAGCGGCCGGTTACGCCGATGCGGTCTTTGTCAACTTCGCTTCGGGTTTCAAGATAATCGAGTGCGCGGATGCAGTTCCAGGCCTCGACGCCTGCGGGTGTGTAGCCGCGACTGTTCCACCACCACATTTTGTAGCGGTATGTGCCGTGATGGATGCCTTCGATTTCGCCTAATTGAAGCGAGTCGATAACCAGGCAGACATAGCCATTGCGGGCAAACCAGCCGGCGTGGTGCTGGTAGGCGGTTTTATTGCCGAAGCTGATATTATTTTTCTTAACGAGGGAATGACCAC
>CAZKOQ010000347.1:0-3920 GCA_964554425.1 uncultured Pirellulales bacterium
CTGCCTTTATGGCGACAATAACCGCATCTCGGTCTATGGTTCGCAACAAGTTCGGACGGATTATAAACATAAGCTCCATTGCGGCAGTGATGGGGCAGGCCGGCTCAAGCAATTATGCTGCCAGCAAGGCGGGCCTTATCGGGATGACAAAATCGGTTGCCAGGGAGCTTGGCAAAAAGAATATCACCGCAAATTGCATAGCACCCGGCTTTATTATGACGGAAATGACAGAGGTGCTTCCGCAGGCGGTTAAAGATGGTGCGATGCAGGTAATCCCTGTTAAACGGTTTGGCACGGTGGAGGATGTAGCCAGAGCGGTCGCGTTTTTAGCAGGTGACGAGGCGGGATACATCACAGGGCAGGTGCTTTGTGTCGATGGCGGAATGGCAATGTAAACTCCGTTAGAAAGTTCACAAGTGCATAAGAGCAAATGACGTATGCACTTATGACTTTTATTCTTGAGTTCTTGTGCCGCAGGGCTTTCTAATAAAGTAAAAAAATAAAAAATTGTTTGTTAATTTACAGTTTAGCGGGTAATATTCCTGCCAATTGATAGTTGATAATCGTTAGTCGATAGTCTATATTTGGAGGTAAGGGTGAGTAGGCCGGTGGTATTTAACTTTTTGTTCGCCAAGAAGTTAAATCACAGAGGCGAGTGTGAAGACATTGGCTTACGTAATGCTGTTAGGTGCTATTAACAAAGAATATTGGAAACGGATTGTAAAAATAGGAAACAAGATTGTTTTTGAGTTAGGGAGGATAGAAAAGTGAGCGTTGACGAAGTGGATGTTCAGGCAATTGGGAACAAGGTCATCGAGATAATAAGCGAGCAAATGGGCGTGGACAAGTCTGAGATAACGCGAGAGACCTCATTTATTAACGATTTGAATGCCGACTCGCTCGATACGGTCGAGTTAGTTATGGAGTTCGAGGACGAATTCGATATGAGCATTCCAGATGAGGAAGCGGAGAAGATTCAGACGGTCGGCGCTGCGATAGATTACATCGTCAACATCATTCAGTCCAAAGGCAAGCAATAGCGAACGAGTCAAATGAGCGGACGACGAGTTGTTATTACGGGCCTGGGCTGCGTGACCGCCTTTGGTGAGAGCGTTGACGAGCTTTTTGCCGGTTTGTGCGAGGGTAAAAGCGGAGTCTCCGCGATAGAATCGTTTGACACGAGCGCATTCCCTGTGAAGTTTGGAGGAGAGATAAGGAACTTCGACGTAACGAAATACCTTGACCATCGGGAAGGCAAGCGGATGGACCGCTTCAGCCAGTTTGCCATAGCTGCGGCCTCACTGGCGGTAAAAGATAGCGCTCTGGATTTATCCAAAGAAGACCCCTATCGCGTTGGAGTTATAATTGGAACGGGGATAGGCGGGATTAAAGAGATAGAGGAGCAGCACATACGGCTTTTAGACAAAGGGCCGAGCAGGGTTTCGCCATTTTGCGTGCCACGCCTTATGGCCAACGCCGGCAGCGGCAATATTGCCATACGTTATGGCGTAAAAGGGCCAAACTTTTGCGTCTCGAGCGCCTGCGCCTCGGGCAACCACGCTATTGGCGAGGCCTTTTCCATCATAGCGAGTGGTCGAAGCGATATAATGATAACGGGTGGCTCAGAGGCGGCGCTGACCCCGATTGGACTGGCATCATTTTGCGCTGCAAGGTCGCTTAGCACGCGAAATGACAATCCCAAGGCGGCATCGAGGCCGTTCGATAAAAATAGAGACGGCTTCGTCCTGGCGGAAGGGGCGGGTGTGGTTATCTTAGAGGAGGAGAAGCACGCTAAAAAACGTGGTGCGAGGATATATGCTGAACTCTTAGGTTATAGTGCTACCGATGACGGTTATCATATCACCGCCCCGCTGCCGGATGGCAATGGTGCGGCGATGACTATGAAGTTGGCGCTGGTCGATGCGGGAGTCGGACCGGAGAAGGTCACCTACATAAACGCACACGGGACGGGGACGGAGCTAAATGATATTGCAGAGAGCGCTGCTATCAAGTCTGTTTTTGGGCAGTATGCGTATAAGATACCGGTTAGCTCAACAAAAAGCGCTCTGGGACACTTGCTCGGGGCAAGCGGAGCGGTTGAGCTTATAATATGCGTCAAGGCGATTATTGAATCGGCTATCCCCCCTACTATCAACTTGGACAACCAGGATGAGCGGTGCGACCTTAAGATGGACTACGTGCCGAAGGAGGGTCGGCAGGCAAAGGTCAATGTCGCTATGACCAATTCATTCGGCTTCGGCGGCCACAACTCCTGCCTTGTTGTAGGAAAGTTTGTTGCATAGCTTTGATTCTCAGGCCGCTTAGCACACGAAATTACTTGCAAAATTTCCTCTAATAATGTAAGCTAAAACTGCAAGTAATAGAAAACCAAGAGATATAGAATAAGGTTCTGATGGTCTTTTTAATAGAAAAACGCCGTAAAGCACTGATTGATTTGTGCCGGAAGCATTATGTCAAACGGCTGGATGTGTTCGGCTCTGCAGCGACCGGCGATTTCGGCAAGGCCAGCGACATTGATTTTCTTGTAGAATTCGATAGCAATGTAAATCAGCGCAGGTTCGATAATTTCTTTGAATTGCAGCGGGCGCTGACGGAGATGTTCGGCCGTGCGGTGGACCTTGTTGAGACGGGCGGCTTGCGGAATCCATATTTTATCCGCCGGGTCAACGAAACGAGGATGCCGGTCTATGTCGCCCTGTAGCGAGGGGATAGCCGTGCGCACCCATCGCGTAGGCGCCGACTACAAGGAATTTAACCTTGTTTTTTAACAAGATTTGTAACATTTCTTTGTAATCTTTGTCTAACATTCCGGCTGTCTCGCAATGACCATAGCTCAGCGGTTAATTCCCAGACAAAAGCAGCTCGCTGCCCGGGTGAAGCACTTACGAAGCTATCGTCTTGTTGTGTCATTTTTTTTACGGTTGTATGGTTTCGCATTACTCTCATACACTATATTATACCACAAAATGGCTGGTATGTCCCATTCAAAATTATTCCCGCAGAGTCCACTGTCCTCCGTCATCGGTCCTCCGTCATCCGTTGCTCTCTGATATCCTGCTTCCCTGCTCCAATTAACCAATTAACCAATCACCTTTTCTTTTCTGCTCTCCTCGAAGTTCAATGCCGCAAATTCCCCGTGATATTTCCTCGCCGCCGCATCGTATGCCTTAGCCGCTTCAACTTCACTATCGAAATACCCAAGGTGCATCCACTTGCCGTTAACTGTTGTGGATGCCCTCCATTTCTCTAATGGTTTTCGCCGGCTGACACCTATATATTTTGACCTGCACTTCACACGCCGCTTGCCTTTGTTGAAATTGTTTTGGCTGCAAGTTGCCGCACGAAGATTTCTTTTGCGATTGTCAACGCCGCTGCGATTTATATGGTCAACGACCATCCCTTGTGGTATTTCAATGACCTCGCGGTGCATATATATACATCTTTCCTTCTTCGTGTCCTTCAGATATTCCCTTCGAACAGCATACCACGTCTTCCCGTGTTCTGAAGCGCTCCATTTGTATTTACTTAAACGCTCGTAGTCGTCCGGGTCAACTATGGCAATTTGACCTTTTGTTAAAGGGATTCTACGAAAAGCGTAGCCATAGCGCACCCGCCGATACAAAAGAATAAAAAATACGATTGGCCGTTCTACCCACGCCGGAATTTCAATGGTAACCTTGATGTCCTTCCCCCGTTTAAAGTGTCCTATTTGTCATTCCCGCGCAAACGGGAATCCAGACTCATAAAAATCAGCGTTAATCTGCGCAATCCGTGGTTATTTTTTGAATTTTGCATTTCGGTCATTCGGACTTGTCCGCCTCCGGCGGATTTGTTTCGCCGAACCTCGAGTATCGAGCATCGAGTATCGAGCATCGAGCATCGAGCATCGAGTATCGAGC
>CAZKOQ010000348.1:0-3918 GCA_964554425.1 uncultured Pirellulales bacterium
ATACGAGTACAGCCCCGACACCCAACGCCGTTCCGAGTATTACAGGCCGCATACAACAAAAGGGGCTGGGCGCAAATCCGGCACCGCTCAGGATGACAAGTGGTTTAACAACATCTTCGTCCGACGTGGACTCGACCAAGTGAAAACCGCTTCAGGCTATGCATCGGATTATAATGTTTTTCTGGAAGGAGCAAAAAAGAGCTCCTTCGGCGATGAGAACAGCGTAGTCGATCCTTACATTACGGAATTGACCATCAAAGGTCATTCTCGAAGAGCCACAATTACGTTCTCCATGAATGACACACTGTTCCGTGTGAAAGGACCATGGGTCGATGCAAAGTTAGTTGGTATTTTTCCCACCGTTGGACAAACTATCGAGGACCGTTACGGCCACCCCATCAAAGTTGATACCGACATCAACGGCAGAAAGCTGACGCAGCCAATTGCCGGCCCTATCACAGACCTCAAGCAAGGAGAAAACACAATCGTCTGGCCAGTCAAGAATCATTAAACGTAAGGTATGTACTGAGCAGCATCCCTTATGTAGGTGGTGGTTTACATCACCGATGTATATCAAGTCAGCTTGTTAGCTCATCCTTGTTACGTAAATCTTCTTGGCTATTAGAACGCGGCTTAATCTCTGTTCAATTTTGTTCTCAAGGTAGTAATAGGTTATATAAGCCTATTTTTGCTAAAAATATTTTTAAAGATGCGTTTTTTGCAAAGTTTCTAAGTTTAATTTTGACTGTTTGATGTCAGATCCGCTACGTCCGGAGACAAATTGGAGACAATGCTATAAATTTCAAAGTGTCAAATTTTTTACGAAAAGTAAAACTTTTTCGCTAATCTTCCACTAAAAAGTATGGCTATTTTAGTTGTCGATTTCTTCAACTCCTCCGTGGCTGTTTTGTATGCCGATTACCAATTTTTAAACTCAAAGTCGGTGCTCTCCGAGATTTTTCTGAAGACATTGAGTTCAGTACAGCCCTGTGTAATGATGTAAAAGCAGGCCTCAACAAGATTAAGGGTGGTGATTTTACCGGTTATTCAACCATGTGCATAGGACTGCACTTTTGATTTACAGTTTTGGCGGTTGTATTTGAGAACACTTATCTGGTTCTTTTGCGTTCAGCAGCTTCCGTAGTTTAACCCCCGGAAAGAACCTATTTGCGTAATAATACCAATTGTAATTAAAATTTGCGCTCCGTGTATTCTGCTCGACAAACAGATTTGGTAAATTCAGTGTCGAGAGCAGCTTTCTGTCAAGCTTATATTTACTGCAGCGCCTTAATTATTTACAATTGGTATAACATACAATCAATGCTGAAAGCAGACAGCTCTCTGGCTGCGGCACAATCGCCAGATGACCGAATATCTGTTATGGCTGCGGTGGTCTCAAGACGTCTGTAGAGTGCAGATAAGCACCCTCCAAATCAGCTTCAGCTTCCTTCGGAACATCCGGGACATCTCTCCGCTTGGGCCCATAAGCTATTAGGTCAAAAGTAAAGGGCGGCCGCACCAGGACAGGTCTATTCCACTCAGGCCCAAAAGCTATCAGGTCAAAAGCTATCGGCGGCCGTACCATTACAGGCAAAGTCCATTGAAGCACCCATGCATCCGGAGTGCCACCTCGCAATACATAATCGCCGGTAAACCACGGCGGATTTGTCCCGCTTGCAAATTCATTAACGTAGGGCAAGGTTGCCAGGTTGAGGGCATCACCGAGGGTTTCGCTGATTCTCGAACATGCCTCCAATCTGTTTGTCGCAACAAACGTCGAACCTTCAAATGTAGCTCCGAAGGTTACTGTACTATCTGCATCCATAACCATTGTTCTTCCTGCGGCAATCGAAACACCTGAATCAACAGTTACGTTGCCCTGCTGGCTTGCCAAGTAAATTGCTAAATCAAAAGGATCGCCGGCGTCAAAGCCCCAGCTTGACTCATCCAGGAAATCAATGCTTGGGCGGTCGTCTGTATTGGGCGGCAGCCCTATTGTGCCGTCGTATGTGCCGTTATCGGTAATAGTAGATGTGTTAGTCGCGGTCAAATCTCCTCGACTGCGAACGTCAATGATACCTGTTGCAGCGAGAGCACCGCCTGTTAACTGGATACCTTCAGTAGCATCTATCCATATACTGCCATCAACTGTTGTAGCAGTGTTTACGGTCAAGTCTCCGCCGCCATCCTGACTGAAAAGTATATCTCCTGAGCCGGTAGTCAAGGACGTTACTGTTACATCCGAAGCGTGTGTATTGTGAATATCTACATCGCCATCGGTCGTACCAGCGCTTATTGTAGTTGCAGATGTCTCGATATCACTCGCGCCTATTCCTGTCTCTGCAGTAAGCGTTACAGTCGCCCCAACTATGTTAGCATTCTCAGATGTTGTAACATCTATGATATTACCCGTGGAATCAAGGGTAACGTTTCCGCCACCAATACCAGCGGTTATCAAGCCGACAGAGAGGTTGCCTATGCTGTCTATCTGTATATCCGAGTCGTCCCCGGTGTCGGTATCGGCATTCAGCTCAGTGGTAGCCGTCACATCAAGAACACTGTCGTTGCCTATCCCGCCTACAGCCGCTATCAGGTTCACCGTAGCGCCGACTATATCCGCTGTCCCATCATCGGTCGTAGAATCTATATCCCCAGTAGAATCCAAAGTTACATCGCCTGTCCCGGCACTTATCAGACCAACAGTAGCATCCCCTATGCTGTCTATCTGTATATCAGAATCGTCTCCGGTAACCGTATCAGCATTCAGTTGGGTAGCAGCAGTTACTTCAAGAACACTTGTATTACCAATCCCGCCAACAGCCGCCGTCAGATTAATGATATTACCAACTATATCCGCAACTCCATCATCAGCAACTGAATCTATAGCGCCGCCCGTAGATGTTACGTTCACCGTTCCTGTCGTTCCTGCATTAAGCAGAGAAATAGTTGCATCTCCATAAGAAGATACCGTTATGGGGCCACCACCAGAGACAAATGAAGCTCCATCAGTCTGTGTAAAGCCAGCAGTATCTCCATCTGCTCCAGCATCGCCTTCGGTATCAGCGGTAGCTACAATTTGCCCGACACCGCCTGTAACCTGAACAGTGTATGAATTGGTCTGAATAATATCATCACCGGCATTTAAGGTGATAGTGCCAGTGCCACGCGAGGTCACATCGGCATTTAGAGTCAAATCATCCCCAGCAGCAACTGAATCCCCAGCCGTCAGGGTAATATCATCCGGCCCTTCTACAAGTTCATCTACCGTCAGAGGACTCTGAGCTACGATTACTATATCAGTGCCGGCTGCTGTTATCTGGGCACCGACCATCGCACCTATACCTCCTATCGTTAACCCGCCGGCAGTATCTGTGACATATATACCGCCGGTCTGGGTGTTAGCTTCGAGATTGGTAATGGTGGTCTCTATATCGCCATCCACTGCTGCGCTGCCGATGCCGGTAGAAGCATCAAGCACCGCTGTTGAGGCGATTATGTTAGCGGTTTCTGCTGCCGTATTATCTGTAATAGCACCTGTTTGGGCAGTTAAGGTAACAGGCCATAAACCAGCACCTGCATTAATACTTCCCACACCGGTGAATGTAATAGCCCCAGTGGTAATATCAACATTTTCTGTAGTAGAAAGCAACCCGTTAATTGTAGTTGTCCCTGAACCTGCCGCCTGAGTGAAGCTCTCGGCCGTAAATGCTTCATCCACCGTCACATTTACAGCGCTATGTATTAATACATCGTCTAATGGGGTTCCACCGCCTACTATGCCGTCAAATAATATATTGCCGGTCCCGGCCGTGATATCCAAAGTCTGTGCACCGTTCAACGTACTCTGGAGCGTTATGTCACTCCCATTCGAATTCAATACTACCGGTCCGCCTGATAGAGTAGTTGCACCAAACGTTA
>CAZKOQ010000349.1:0-3912 GCA_964554425.1 uncultured Pirellulales bacterium
AACGATAGACTTCTTCAAAAATTCCCGCCGATTCACATTCATCTGCATTTCGCACCCCTTTGCAAACCAATTAACCATTTAACCACTCACCATTTACCGCATCATCCTCTCCACAGCCGCTGGCGATTCAACTTGCCTGAGAGAATGTCCCTCGCAATGATTGCATCCTCTCTAACCTGGAAATCAAACATCCCCACGCAGATAAAATCGGCGCCGTTGTCAAAAGCGAACTTGAAGCCATTTCTCGGATGAATCGCCCCTGCTGCCAAGACCTTAAAAGCTATCCAGGGCTTATCAACCTTTCTCATAAATTCAATAACTCGCTGCGGGAAAAGACTCCAGATATTATCATGGTCATCGGGACCAAAACTATCCACACTCCACTCTACCCTCTTGTCTTGTGGTGTAGCCGACCAATAATTCCCATCGTGCAGCGTCTGCATATAAAAATCGACTTTTATTCCCGCCTTCTCGCATGCAATAGGCACTTCTATCGAATGACCACCAATACCTGCAATCAATCCATTTTCTTTAATAAATAAAACACATTTTTCCAGCAGGTCAACTCGACCGTCTTTGACCCACTTGTCGCTGGTGCCGCCATGTATATAAGCCCCTATCGCTCCACTATCAATGGCCCTTTTGATATTACTTGTTAGGTCATCTACTTTCGGACCAACTTGTGCAATCCATTGCATCCGCCCGCCTCTTTCTTTCCAATATTTATTGAGAACCCTCGCATCGCCTGCGATAATAGTATTTACTCCGCTTTCTTCACATATCTGAAGTGTCTCCATAACTTTTTCATCTGTATTATATGCCTTTGCCAATGAAGACAAGTAAATCAAATCTCTGCTGTGAGTCCAACCGCTGATTAAATTCCCGCCGCAGATAAGCCGGCTAATTGTAACCTTGCCTATCTTCCCCATCGGCAACTTATTATCTCGTCCTTGCCGGGCCGCCGGCTCACTCGATTTCCCCTCCTGCTTCTGCTCAGCCAATAATATTTTCCCCTCCCTGCTCAAAACCGACACAGCCATCGCAGAGCCGACTATGGACTTCTTCAAAAATTCCCGCCGTTTCACAAAATCCTGCATTTCATGACCCTTTTGAATACGACCTTCCCCATTCATAAATCCAGCACCGTTTATCAAACCAATTCACCAATCCACTAATTAACCAATTAACTACTCACCATTTAACTACCCACCAATTAACCAGTTAACTATCTATCATTTAACTATTTAACCAAAATACCAAACATCCCTCAAAATTGCAACGAATTTGACCTATTTCCTGATATTATTGATACCTGCATTGTCAAAGGAACAAATCACGACTTGAGTTCATCGTTTAGCCCTCGTCCGCCACTTGCCCGCCTTTTGTGTGGCGGGTTCGTGTAGTGGAGTAGCCGGCACGGCGACTCAATACGCAATATACGCCACGCAATAAAATCCAACGCTAAGCCGGGGTATGTTCAAAAAACAGGCATCAATAGTTCTACGCCTCCATCCACGAAAAATGAATAACAAACTAAGAACTATCATCGAATATATTTGCATTGCCTCCTGAAGCAGCTATAATATTACACGTTAAAGAAATAAAGTCCGGATATAGGAGTACGGTCAATTATGCAAAACCACAGAATACAATTTGTGCTCCTGACAATAGCAACCGTGCTGGCGGTCTCGACGCCGCTTCGTTCGGATACCTGGCGTTTAGAGCAGGGCCAGGACCTAAAGCTGCTGTCGTCCGAACAAAATGGTAAATTTCTGCTCTCCGTGTCCGAGACAAAGAAGCTTGTCAGCACCGGCCAGACAAGGGCCGCCCGCACCGCCTTTGACAAACTCAAAAAGGACTTCCCGGAAATCGCCGGCCCCGATTTGGACCTCTTCATCGAAGCAGAGATGTTTTTCTGCGAGGGGCAATACACAAAGGCCGTCCACACCTACGACAAACTACTCACCGACCACCCCGAAAGTCGCCTTCGCGATGCTGCACTCGATAGAGAATTCGCCATCGGCACTGCCTTCCTCGGAGGCCAGAAAAGAAAATTCCTCCGGCTTTTCAGCATAAAAGGATACGCCGAAGGCGTCAAAATTATGGATAAAATTACCGAGCAGGCCGGCATCGACTCACCGCTCGGCCTTAAAGCCGCTCTCGCAGCAGCCAAGCACTATGAGGAAAGAGAACAGTTCGATGAAGCGTATCTTAAATGGTGGGAGATATCACTGCAATGGGAGACAGACCAACTCGGCAGAGATGCTCTGCTCGGTATGGCCAGATGCAAACATGCTGCTTACATTCAGTATCCGGAGAATAAAAGGCACGCATTTGATATATCCGGCCTAAAAACCGCAAAAACCTACTATGAAAAGTTCAAACTTATATATCCACAGGATGCCGAGCGAATGGACGTCAACAAGGCATTGAAACAAATAGATGAGCAGCTCGCCAACAAGCAGCTCAGCACCGCCCGTTATTATCAAAGGACAGGCCATACTCAGGCGGCAAACCTCTATTATCAAATGCTGGCCTCCGACACTAACTGGCAGCAAACCCAGGCCGCTCAGACCGCAAAACAGCTATTAACCCAAAGCACAGACGCCAAAGAGAAAAACAAATGACAGGAGAAATTGATATTAAAAAGCAGGAACAGCAAAAACCGCATCCAAAAGACTGGAGCAAAAAACGCTGCACTCTACCTTTTGCACTTGTGCACTTGTGCCCTTGCACGCTCATCTCTTTTACCTTTTGCCTTTTCACCTGCTTGTGTCTTTACGGATGCAAAGGATTGTGCGGCTACTCCAACGAATCGCTTTTCCCCAAGGATGTCAGCACCGTCTGCCTACAGATGTTTGACAATCGAACCTTCCGCCGCGGCGTAGAATATGAGCTATCCGATTCGCTCGCAAAACGTATTGAAGCCGACACACCTTATAAGATTGTCTCAAGCGAAGACCGTGCCGATACCATAATAAGCGGCCAAATAATCTCTATAAATGATTCTGCGCTCTCACTGGAAAGGCAAATCGGCCGCGCACTCGAAAAAGAAGTCGAAGTGCGGGCCGTCGTCAACTGGAAAAATCTCAAAACAGGTGAGCTTCTCATAGCCAACCAGCAGGTTAGCGCTTCAGCAACCTATTCGACGTTCCAAAAGCAGGATTTTAGCTACGCCTCAAACCTTGCAGCAAACAATCTGGCCCGAAAAATCGTAGAACTAATGGAGAAAAAATGGTAGCTGCCGGATACAACTGCCGCTAATGTGCTAAACACGTTCAGGATATGAAAAAGCAGATGGAAAAATAGCAAAACCAACAAATATGGCCGTCAATAGAAATAGAAAACCTGTTCTTCCTCGCCGCAGCCGACAAAATAGGCAGGACTCAAAGCTGCCGCCGCCCGGCTATAGACGCGGGCCTTTTAGCTACCTTATACTTGCAGTCCTGTTGTTCACGTCAATGATAGTAGTCCAGCATTTCCGCCAGGTTGACAATATCAAATGGAGCGAGTTTGAAAAATATCTCAAAAATAACCAAATCAGCAGCATCGAAATCGGCGAGACCGAGATAGCAGGCAAATTCAAGCCGGGCATCCCTCACACCGGCAGAAAACCTCCCACTGACTTCATTGTTGATTACAGACCTGATGTATTTCCCGATAAGCTTTCCAAACTACTGGACGAAACAAAAGGTGAACTGGAAGTCAAATTCACCAAGCAGCATGTCTGGCTTTTTATGCTCATCAACTGGGTTCTGCCCTTGCTTCTGGTCGTCGGATTCCTCTATTTTATGTTCGCACGCAACATCCGCACCGGCGCCGGCGGAATGTTGATGTCATTTGGCCGAAGCAGGCACCGCTTACTCGATAAAGACCGGGTCATATTCACATTTAAGGATGTCGCCGGTGTCG
>CAZKOQ010000350.1:0-3896 GCA_964554425.1 uncultured Pirellulales bacterium
TAAATATCTGGATTCCCGTTCCTTCGACCTTGCTCAGGACAGGTTTCACGGGAATGACAATTTTTCAATAGATTCCTCGGCTACGCTCGGAATGACAAGGGGGCGTCGCACCTTCGGCAAGATTCTTCACTTCGCTGAGCTTCGTTCAGAATGACATTTTTCGTAACTTTTCTACAGAGCAAATCAGAAATCAATATATTGAGGGAGATTTTTGAAGTGTATTATTCTGTGGGTTTCGGCGGCGTGGTCGAGCTCTATCCGAATGTAATCAATAGCCCGCAAGGCCGATTCAATCTTATCGGCCCACTCAATCAGAACCACCGATTGCGGATAGCAAAACTCGTCAAAGCCGAGCATCTCAAACTCGGCGACTGACTTTAAGCGATAAGCGTCTATATGGAAAATATCAAACCGGCCTGAATACTCATTAATTAGAACAAACGTGGGACTATTGACCTGTTTGCTATCTTTGGCCCCCGCACCGGCTGCAATCCCTTTAATAAGGTGTGTTTTACCACTCCCCAGCGGTCCGCAAATAGCTATGACCTCACCGCCCTTTAGCTTCCGGCCTATTTCACGCCCAATCTCAATCGTCTGCTCAGGCGACTGTGATGTAAGTTCAATGTCCATAAATCAGGAAGCTAAAAACATTCAATACAGTCACTTTCCCAGTTGTGCAGGATAGTAATAGCCCATCGTTTGAGCAACAACACCGAGCCGATACTGATGGTCCTGCATAAGACATATCCGCCGGTCCGAAGCAGGTATGGTAGTAACATAAATGCGAAGCACTCCTTTTTGGCTGGTTATAACTTCCTCTCGATAGTCACCCAGGCAATCAACTACCGCAACTACCTTTCCCTCAATTCGCTGTAACTCTTTGCCGGCCCAATCTCCAATTGTATCTCCGAGAACCACCTCTTTTTGCGCATCCGCATCCCACCAGACAGGCCGTGGGTTTAAGCTGCCTTCTTCAGAAAACTTAATCAGTTCGCCCTTAGCACTATAAAGCCACCTTTCCTTCAAATCCCTCTCGCCGGCATAAACCTCCATACCGTCAAACTCGCTGAGGATGTCACCTGCCATTCCCTGGCCATGAACGTGGCGCGTGGGTTTTTTATGCGTCCATAGTTTGCGTCCGGTCTTTGCGTCCACCACACAGATACCATCGGTATCGAGGCGTCTCTCGATACCATAAAAAATCTCAAGGCCGGGGTTGTTCGAGTCGATGTCGGCAACATAACAAATATCAGGATGTCCCATTTCCAGCGTCCAGAGACCTTTGCCGTTATCGTCCAGCACGGCCGCACCTATGACCAACTCATCTCGCCCATCCCCATCAATATCGGCGCTAATCAATCCGTGCGAGCCCTGGCCGCCGTATTTTTTCTGTTCTTTCGTGGATTCCCAATACCAGATTTGATTGAAATTCTTATCCAATGCCTGGGTTTTGATAAGGTTGTATGTTCCCCGCTGCATAATTATAGATGGATTTTTGCCGTCAAGATATGCAACGGTAAGAAAATTACGACAGTAATAGTTATAATCGGGATAGCCGTCCCTCGTCAGCCATTCGGTCTTCGCAACAACTTGTCCTGTCTGGCCATCAATCTTGACCAGGTATTCGGGGCCGCTTGTAACAAGTCCCTTTTCATCCCGCGGGTCGCCGACGCCTGCCTTGCAATAAACCTCGGCCTTGCCGTCACCATCGACATCATAGACAATCCAGGGTGAATACCATATCCCCGCCTCAATCGACCAGCCCATATCGTATCGCCACATCATTGTGCCGTCTAAACGATACGCTTCGAGCTTGTAGGTTGTAGTGCTTCGCTTCCAGTAGCCGGGCTGCTGATAAGGGTCGGTGTTAAAATCGGGCTGCTTGATGACAAGCTCATAAGAGCCGTCGCCATCCAGGTCTGCAATACCAACCTTTTGAAAATCATAATCACCCTTCAGCGGAATACTGATATAAGATTTTGGCTGGCCGGTCAGAGCAACGTTAACCTCGCCTAATTTTTTGGTTGTAGATGGAGCATTTTTCTCGCCATATCCATAAAGCTCATAAATATAAGTTTTTTTGCCATCGCCTCTCGGCACTCTATCGACAAAGTTGGTGAGTTGATATGGTTTATCCCTTGTCAAAATCACCGATTGGTCAGCACCCGATTCTGAACCTCGGCGTCTGACCTCAAAAGCAATATCCTGCGGGTCATCCTGTAACAGCCGCCAGCTTAGAAATACCGCCCCATCTTCACACTCAACAGCCACCAGCCCTCTGTCCAGCTTTTCGCCTACTGATACAGACACAGATAACCCAGAAAGCACAAATCCTACGCACAGAGAAAATATTTGAAGCTTCATAACTCAAACCTTTCTATCCTTACGCACAAAATCAAAGGGAATCAACAAACAACAAACCTATTGCACCCTAACGCCGACTTCCCCGCTCAGATATTTTGGTCGCCTTGCCCGCCCCATCGTGGACAAGCAACGAATCCAACCTGTCCGAGGGCTGACTGCCAATCTTTGGTGGAATACCTTGCTGTTTCTGCGAGCCATTCCAGTAAGTATAGATATTATCATCATTGACGCCACAATAAGTGCGTTTTTCAAACCGTACGCTTCCATCCAGAAACAGAACACCCTGTCCATCACCCTGGTGGACAATGGTGTTTCCTGCCTTTTGCTGTTCTATCGTGCCATTCCACTTGAAACGTGAAAAGTCTTTGGCTTTAAGAGTGGGAGTATCCATCCACGGATTGCGGTCCGCTGCCACAGCCATACCAGGTTCGCACGATGTGGTCAACGGATATGGGCCGTAAGGTATATGATATGAATAGCTGCAATGCTTTGATGGATTTGGGCCAAAATCCCAGACATCAATAAGCTCTTTGTCAGTTACGCCATACTCTAAGGGCTTAAATTCCGAAGTTCCGCGTTCTTTATCACAAACAAAGCTTTTAGTAGTCATCTCTTCATACTTGACCAATAGATAGAAGCTGGCCGTAATGCTTACCTCGCCATCACCATCTGCCAAGCCATAAGCATCAGAACGATTGTCTGCTGTCCAGTTGGGTACGTGGCCGGTCCAGCGCGAGTTTGGGCCGCCTGCACGCGGCAATTTTTCTTCGTAATCATTAGCATAAATCAGCATTGCCTTGCCTATGCCAGAGAGATTTGAGCCGCAGACTATTCGAAATGCGACGCTCCTCGGCCTATATAAAACCGTCAAGGCGTATGTCACAAACAGTGAAAACACAGGGACAACGATTCCCATAATAGCGAATGATGTTCCGGTTAATCTGCCCCCACTTTCTTCAATCCTGATAATACTGATAATGCCCAGAATCATCGCAAGTATTCCGGCTGGCGGAAAAAGAACACCTAAAAACCCAAGTCGCGATGACGCAATAGGAAGAGAAAGAATGCTCAAAAAACCGAGCACTAATGACGCAACAGCCAACCTGCTGACTCTAACATCTACATTTCCGGTGGCTCCGGAAATCTCTGTTAATATTGAATTGCAAAACCGGCACAACTGAGCGTCATCAGGATTTTCTTTGCCGCATTTTGGACAATTCATTTCGATTCTCCGCCTAAATACTTCCAACGCGCTTCACAAAAATCACCTCAAATGGTCGTAGCCGCCTGGCTTCAGCTTACAAACCCGGCCATTCGGCATCCTTATCTGCATTTTTTTAGTGTCGATAATTGTGCCGATTTTAGTAATCGGGACGGGTTCACTCCATTTCGCTAATAACATTTCACAAGCTTTCGATGCGAGAGTAAAAAGTAACTCAAAATCTTCGCCATCATTGAGAGCCGAACTCAGCGGGTTTTTGCTCTTTCGGGCGTCGGCAGAAACCGGAATCCGGTCTGCATAAATAATAGCC
>CAZKOQ010000351.1:0-3836 GCA_964554425.1 uncultured Pirellulales bacterium
TGACTTTGAACATTCATGGTATTATCTATTAATAAGGATTTTAATTTACCGAGGTCCATTCTAAACTGTTCAGGCCCCGAATTCAACCGTTTAATTCTCACGCGATTACCCGTTTTGGTGTGGGTTTTGCAGAAAGGCCTCCTTGTGCTTGTTTAATGCGTTTTTTTGAAGAATTTACAAGACAAGAACAAGGAGGTGTAAAAATGTTACACAAAGATTTGGTCCTGCACAAGACAAAAACACTGCTTTGCGAATTCCTCAATCCTGTCATAGCCAACACAGACAAGCCCCGACGCAAATTCCTCCGCCAGACGATAGCAGCGATATTGTTGTCGGGCTGCCTTGCGGTAAAGGAGCTGACTCGTTGGATACACGACGATTGCTCCGACCTGTTTTATCGGCTGAAGCGATTACTCAACCACTTGGTCAGCCCTTCCGGTGACCTGTCAGCAGCGGTGGCCGGCTACAGAGAAATGATTGCACAATACATAGCCACCGATATGCCAATCGTCATAGACATAGAAGCCATAGCAGAGCAGGATGGATCTGAACCCTCGATACCTTTGGGGCACAGGATTTTCCGAACAGATTCTAAAGGCTCGAAATCGTTTTAGCGGCTACAACCATAATACAACCGAAGACCTCGTTATCTACCAATTTTATCAAAATTCTCGTTCCATAAGTCTTTCTTTATCAATGGGTTATTAATAATACAAAAAAGCAACCGTTTTATATAACCTATTCACTTTCATTTCGTATAATAATCACAAGCTAATATATTGCAGGTAGTTGTGATTTCTCCCCCGCACCAGGGTTTCCTTGGACACACAGTAAGGGGATAATGGCCCCCGAAACGGCGGACCATCCCGCCAACCCCTGTACAAGTAGTGAACTGCATACGGGCCAATGTGGCCCGGCCCTCGTCAATGAGCACCATTCTCGCGCCGGGCCAGCTCATCTGATCTCAGCGCTTGTGCCACAGCCAGACTCCATCCTCCTGCTTCGGCACTGGCCTGCCGTCAACGATATTACGCATTCCGGCTTCCGGACCTCCATTCATTTCTGATGATGATCGCGTAATTGAGCAACTCACTGTTTCCGTTCCTGGCCGGGGCTCGTAGAAGCGGACGTAGTCCACGATCATTTTGGTCCTGCTGGGCTTTAAGGGACCATAACCGTCAGTCGGTATCGCGCCCGCCCAACTCTTGTCGCGGACTTCCGAGCTGAGAATGATGTACTGGGGGCGCTTCGAGACGGGCGCGGCAGTCCACGTCAGCTTCCCGTCCAAGAAGAAGCGGTATTCCGTCTCGGTCCACTCCACCCCGAAGGTATGGAAGCCGCTGTCCAGTTTCAGGTCGTCGGTCACGTGGCTCTTGACATCTTTGTCTGAACCGCCATAGTGCACCGCGTGTTGGGCTTTGCCGGAGATGTCCTTGCCGGACTTGTCGCTCACGCGGTGCTCGATCACATCGATCTCCATGCCCGCAGTCACCGGATCGCCAGCGGGCCGGCCGAAGGTGGGGGTCTGAATCCAGAAGGCCTACCACATGCCTGGTGCACTCTGAAATTGGAGGCGCGCCTCCCAATAGCCAAAGCAGCGCTCGAACTTGCCCTCCGTGCCGATCATCCCCGTGTAGTGCTTGCCGCCAGACGTGTAGGTGGTGATGGTGAGTTGTCCGCCGCCAACAGACACAGCGTCGGTGACATTGAGGGCGTCATGGCGCCGGCCAAGGCCGCGATAACTCCATTTGTTCATGTCGAGCGTGGCGCCGTCGAACTCGTCCGACCACGCCAGTTGATAGCCGGCGGGCGGTGTTTCTGCCGCGCCGCGCACCGTTGCGACCAGTTCGTGCACCTTCCGGACAATTGTTTCCTCAATGCTCGGCGCGAATGGGCCGGGCAGTCGGGCGCCCACAATCGCCCCTCCGCCCTCGTAGCCGCCTTCCTGCAACACGCGCAGCGACGGGATGTAGGCGAACGCGTCATTGCAGTAGCCGGCTACCCAGAGTCCGTCCGCACCGTACTCCTTTTCCATCCGCAGCGAGTAGTCCACTACCGGTTCGCCGGCCATGGCAATCAACGTCAAGTCCGCACCGAATTGCCAGACCTGGAGCGGATACGGATACTCCGTAGGAAGGGGGCCGCCGCCGTCCAGGATTTTGAGCAACTCCTGCGCATGACGCCGCAAGTCAGCGTCGCTGGCCCGCAGAAACTCCAACGCCTGCCGTCGCGACTCCGTGTCCTGGCTCTGCAACCGCGCCACGAGTTCCTCCCGGCTGGGCGGCGGGGTGAACGCGAGCGGAAACACCTCGAAGGCGCACTTGAGCGGCCCTCGGACCGGCCGCATCGTACCATCGAGAACCTTGGCCGCGCAGGTGCCCAGCGTCTCTCCGTATTGGCGGGCCAGTTCCACTGTGCCGCGCGGAGAAGCCATGATGTCAGCGCCACAGCCTTGAACGAAAAAGGCGACCGCGTCCGGGTGCTGCTGTTCCAGCCACGCTTCCGCAAAACCGGCGTAGTCGCCACAGAAGCGATAGTTGTCCGCGAGCAGCGTCGAGGTATGGCAGGCATAGCCAAACACGACACCGCGGAGTCGTCCCCGTTCCGAGTCCACGCGCAGCACGGGCACATGGGGATCGACCGGACCTTCCGGGTTCGGCACAAACGAGACGGCGCCGCCTTTCTCAGCTTTCCGCCTCCGGTTCACGCCAAAGTTCGTTTCGCCACATCCAAAGCTGAGGCGCGCGGGTTGAAGGTCTCGGAGCGCCGCCCCGACGACGGCAACAACCTTGTCCTCCAACTCGCGCGTATAGTCCTCGACGTCCCGATATTGCTCGGCGCTGAGGCGCCACCGGTACCAGATGCTCAGCGGGTCGGCCAGCAGCGGCCCAGAGTGCGTGTGGGAGGAACTCAGGATGAGGCGAGCGCGCGGCAGGCCATACTGTTTCTCGGCGCGTTCGGCGATGTTCTTGCCGACCGCCGCCCGAAAACCGACGATGTCTGCGGTCACCAGGACTGCCGGCCTGCGCGATCCGTCATCCAGGGCCAGCGCCTTGGCGTAAAGTTCCTGCAGCGTGCCCTGAGAAACGTTCGTGCGCGTGCCAAAGCCCCCCATCCAAAAAGGTTTGTCCGGCGTGACGCGGGTCTTGACCAAGCCAGCTTTCCAGGAAGTTCGTTCCTCTGCGAGACTGGAGGGCGCGGCAATGTCGAGAGCGAAGACCCATAGTGCCACAAACAGAATCGAAGTACGCATGGTGGTCGTTCTCGTGTTCATCTGCTTTGGAAATCAGTTCAATCGTCGCGCAGCAGTTTTCGCAGGCCGTCCAGGAGGACAGCCTCGACGTCGGGGGCAACATTGGAGGCGCGCGGGCCAGTTTCATAGCCGCCCTGCTCGTAGGCCAGGGCCGTGCCGATGTAGCCGGGGCCGTAGTCGCCATAGGCAGCCATCGTGATGAATAGGTCGCGACGTATCTGTTTGGCGGCGAGCTGATACTCGACGAACAGTTCGCCCGGCATGTGGAGCACGCGGGCCTGGCCGAGGCGGAGGCAGGACAGCTCCGTTCGATGTCCTGCCTGGCAGCGCTGCAACCAGGCAAGTTGCGCCGCCGCGCCTAACTGGAGGTCTTTGTCCGACCCGCATAGGGTGGCTTCGAGCTCCGATTCCTTGAGATGAGCCGCGGGAGGCAGCGCGACGGGTACGACCTCCCAGCCGACATCCTTCAGGGTGAGCGGAAACTTTTCCGTCGCCTCCCACGCGCGTTTCATTCCGTCAGCAAGGCGCTGGGCCAACACCCAACGCGTTGCGTGCGAGCCATCGTTGTATTTGCCGGCGCCCA
>CAZKOQ010000352.1:0-3833 GCA_964554425.1 uncultured Pirellulales bacterium
CTTATATTATGCTCATCTACTAATCGCCATCTTACTTTGCCGGAGTCCACATTGATTGGCCAGAAACCGTCCGCTATCCACGGTATTCTGCTCATTGCATCGACAAAAACAATTCTTTCCGCTGACCTGTAAATCTCTCCCGTCGTATAGTAAGCCGTTACGTCATCGCGCGTATGTCCCCCCATAACGTTGGATATTGAGTAGCTCCGCAGAAGCTCGCTACTGTCGCTCTTGCATTTGTATAATCCAGGCGTCCGCTGCACATATTGCCACAATGCTCCCTTTTTGAGTGCGATTTGCGTCCCGCCGATATTATTTGACGGCACTGCCGGCCCATCCGCAACCCAGTAATTGCTCCCCGGCGTATCATTCCAGTATGTATCGGGCGAGCACAGGTGGTCGTCATTATCGTCGGCGTAAAACCCCCACGCCAATGTCAACTGCCTCATATTTGATAGGCACACCACTCGTTTTCCTGCCTCCCTCGCTCTGTTTAATCCGGGCAGGAGCATCGACATAAGCATCGCCAAGATGGACACCACCACAAGCAGCTCTATTAGTGTAAAGCCGCCCTCTCTATTTTTCCACAGCGTGTTTTGCTGACTGGACATTTTTGCCCTTTTTTTCACGTAATTAAAACGACCGGCAAGTCCATAGGATATTGTAAAGTCATTTTAATTCGCAAGCAATGATGCAATGCTGCTAATATTTGACAATTTATTTGAAGTTTTTCAACGATTATAGGTTCACAAATCGCTGACTTTCGGATATGTTAGCTGTTTGAATTTCTTCACATTTATCAATGAACTATGTATTATGAACAACGAACAATGAACTCTAACCGAACGATAGTTATCTCTCTGCTATCTATAATATTCTTTTATGTTTTGCTTTTGTCCGGCGCCGGCTGCGACTCTGTGCCTGTAACCTCCGGCCCGTCGCCAAAAATCGACAAAGCGCTGGATGTTTTTACCTATACCCTTTACTCTCCCATGAAGCTTGACATTTTGCCGCTAACCGAGCTTGTCATTGCAGACCAGGCCACGCAGACATTACAGATTAATCTTTATGTGAGCTTGCTGGATTCCTTCGGTTCTCAGATAAAGTCCCCCGGCGTATTTCGCTTCGAATTGTATGAGCACGTCCAGCTCTCAATAGATCCTAAGGGTAACCGCATCCTTCTTTGGCCGGACATAGATTTAACCGACCCTTCCAGCAATAACCTCTACTGGCAGGATTTTCTAAGGGCTTACGAGTTCAAGCTCGATTTCCAGGCAAATCCGGCCCGCACCTATGTTTTGCACTTAACCTGTATATGTCCTGCCGGCAGACGCCTTTCCATAGATGTTATTCTCAGACTTCCTAAGTGATTTATCTTTCGGCTCTTCCGTCATTTATGCGATAGAATCCAACGATTCAGATGCTATGCCGACCTGCTCGTCAATGGGCACTATTGCCTGCGATTATATTTGATAGGGTTCTTTGAGTGCTTGACTGGCTTGCTTTTCAGTTATTAGCTGGTTCCCTGTTACAAAAATATAACTTCAATTACCTATAAATAAATCTTGCAATTCCAGAAGGTATGGGCTTTATTATAAGACGTAATCAAAATTTTACTTGACTGTGGCAAAGCCAATTTGGTAGACTGATTGTAGTATATTGTTTTATAGGGTTTGCTTCTCTGTTACGGGAAGTTTCCGTAATTGTTACGTAAAAAAGCTGGTTCATTGTGGCGTAAGGCACAAAACTGTTGCGAGGATTATTTTTGGAGGCAAGGTTTTGAATTCTAATTGGCGCCTCAGACCGATTTCTATGAAAGGAGGGTAAAAGAGTCAACTCAATAAAAATAAAGGTCACCTGTGTGTTTTAAGAGGAGTGTGCATTTATTTCGTCAAATAAGTATTTGTTTTGTGTTTTGTTAGTATAGTGTTTCGTCTTAAAAGTTTTTTATTTTGTTAGGAGGAATATCTATGTTTAAGAAATTGTTACTATCTATCTGTGTTCTTGTGGGTGTAACTCTGGTGACGGCAGGCACCGCAGAAGCCAATTGGGCGGAGACCTTCGGCGGCAACGCCTTCGACCAAACCTGGGTATGGGGCTGCTATCCGCAGTTGACCGGCACGTTCACACACACCATCACAGACGGACCCGATAACAACGACTACCTGACTATTATGGAAACGACTTCCTATGACACCGGGGCAGGGAGCTACGGCTCAGCGTTCGGTATGGGCTTCCCAAGCGAAGTCTTCACCGACGTCCGTTTAGGTGCTGTAGTTAATGTTATGGGTGATGCCTCTCGCAATTTACACGTCCTCGGCGCGAGAACAAGCTACTTCATCGACCCTGATGGCTCAATAACTGGTGCCCCAGGCCTGGTTCCCACTGGCTACGCCCTGCTCATCAACTGGGCAGGCGGCCCCGCTAATCTCATAATCGAAGTCCAGAAATACGTCAATCTCCAGAACATTATGAGAATTGACTACGAGGTTGCGGTGCCAGGTCTTGCCCACAACAGAAGCTACTATGTTGAGCTGGATATCGTCGGTTCAAACCCCGTCTATCTCACAGGTTGTCTCTACGAGTATAAAGGTGGCCCGCTTGTGGCAAAGCTGCCGACACTTATCGACACTAACGCTAATGACCCTTGGGAAGACCCTGCTGTTAATGATGCCCCCTTTACAAGTGGTCTAAGCGGCCTTGCTGCAATGAACGAAGATCCTGGCGGCTACCGCACCACCTTTGATGCCGTCTCATCTCTCTCCGATGGTCCGGCAGCGGTTAATCCGAGTCCAGCCGATGGCGCTGCGGGCGTGTCGATAAACGCCGACCTTGGCTGGGTCGAGGCAACTTTTGCCACGTCTCGCGACCTGTGGTTAGGCAAAAAAGGAGATATGAAGAAGGTCACGCCCTCGCCTGCCGGCACTACATACGACCCCGGCACGCTCGAATTGGGCCAGACATACGAGTGGCGCGTCGATGAAATCGGCGCCGGTCCTGTAACGGTTACAGGATACCTCTGGACGTTCACCACTTCACCTTGTATGGTCATAGATGATTTTGAATCCTACAACAATGACGCTGAAATTGCCGCAAAGTGGGTTGATAACATCGCCGGTTTCGACTACGTCTTCCTCGAAACAAGCAATGTGAATACCGGCACCAAGGCGATGCGCCTCGAATGTCAGAACCAGTATGCTCCTTACTTCACCGAGGCCACAAACACCTTCGCCTCTACTCAGGACTGGAACGCAGCCGGTGTAAAGGCGCTGTCCCTGTTCTTCCGCGGCAGAGACGACAATGTCGAGCAGGAGCTGTATGTGAAAGTTGAAGACCTTAACGGCAGCTCTCACAAGGTTGTCCATCCCTATAAATATGCAGTCGAATCCAATATATACCGTGAATGGACCATTGACCTGAAGGAGTTTAGTAATGCCGGAGTTAATCTGGCCATTGTCAAAAAGCTCACCATCGGAGTCGGTGACGGCACCAATTCCGGCCAGGCGGAAGGCGACCGCGACAGCCTATATATCGACGATGTCCGCCTTTGCCCGCCGAGATGTTTCAATAGCCAGCAGTTGGATTTGCGTGGCGATGTCAACGGCGACTGCCAGATTGACCTCGAAGACCTCGCTGGTATGGCTGCCGGCTGGCTTAACGACGGCCTGTCCGTAACGCCGTAACTAATTTTTGATGCAAAAACAAATCACCAGGGCCTATGTCAAACTCGGCATAGGCCCTTTTGTTTTTTAAAGCCCGGTATGAAATATCCTTTTAACACACGCCGTTTTGTGCAGTTCTGTAAATTAGATTGACCAAAAGCACGCCATCTG
>CAZKOQ010000353.1:0-3827 GCA_964554425.1 uncultured Pirellulales bacterium
ACTGGAGCCCTTAGCTTCAACGATATTTGCCCCTACAGATGTAGCCGACCTCAGCAGCTGCTTTGCAATAATCTCGGCTGAGGTGTCTTTTGATAAGGTATCTATGAATTCGATGACGTTGATAGAATACCGGTATGCCTTGTGTTTCAAGTCGGTTTTAAGTTTTGAGCTTTGGTTTTGCATTTTTAGCTTTTACTTTTACATTTTTATTGCAATTTGTAGTTGCATAGCAGAGTATAAATCGGGCCTTTGGGCGTCAAATCACTCTGGTAAACCGACAGAGAATCTACCGATATTGTTCCGAGCTTAAAATCTTTGCATTTATCAACCAGTTGTGCCAGCTTCAGACCTGCTTTGGAATCCTTTATCCTGCATAGCGTCAGATGGCCGGTGAATTCTCTATGTTCCTCTGGCCAACCGGCAGAAGCAAGCTGCTGCTCAAGGTCCTTTTGCAGCTTTAACAGATTGTCACAGCCCTGCCCGGCACCGACCCAGAGGACTCTTGCGCTTCTTCCGCCAAAGCAGCCCACAGATTCCACATCCAGCTCGAAACCCTCGTGCCGGCCGACAACATCTTTGGTTATGCTGCATACATCGGCAAGTTGCTGGTCTTTGATTTCACCGAGGAATTTCAGTGTCAGATGTATTGTGTGTGGGTCAACCCATTTTACATCGCCCTTTTCGACATCGGCCTCGGCCTGCAATTTGTTCTGCAGGATGGTTAATCCTTCTCTGATTTTCTCGTTAATGTCTATCGCAATGAAACAACGCATATTTATTTGTGAGTAGTTAGTCGATAGTATTTAGTTCTTCTAAAAATGTGTTAGCTCTCGTAATGTTTCAAGCCGTTTATCTATATCATTTCTGGTTATCGAGGTCAAGGCGTGGAGTGAAAAATCGGCGATTGTAAATGAGGCAACCACTGTGCCGTAAGCGACAGCGGTTTTCAGGGTCCGGAAGTCGGTTTTGCCGGTTTGCGCCAGATAGCCCAAAGTTGCACCTGCGAAGCTGTCGCCTGCGCCTGTAGGGTCTGTAACTTCGGTGGCTGGGTAGGCCGGCAAAATAAACTGGCGACCTAAGGTGTCGCAGGTTATTGAGCCGGATTCGCCCTTCTTGATAACCACGACAGACGGCCCCATACCCAGAATCTTGCGGGCGGCTTTGATGAGATTTAATTCGGCTGCGAGCAATTTGGCCTCGTCTTCATTGATGATAAGACAATCAATTCTTTCCAGCAGCGATTTTAAGTCCGCCAGGTTATTCTGTATCCAGCAATTCATTGTATCGGCGGCAACAAAAAGAGGCGATTCGAGCTGGTCGAGCAATTCAAGCTGGAGCTTTGGGGTTGTGTTTGCGAGAAATACGAACTTGCTGTCTCTGAAAGAGCGAGGCACAGTCGGCGGGTGCTCGGCAAGGACGTTTAATTCCAGACAATCTGTTGTCCTGTCATCCATATTTTCGTGATAGGAGCCCGCCCAGCGAAAGGTTTTACTGTTCGGCCTTACCTCCAGCCCGGCCAGGTCAATGCTCCTACCGGCGAAAATTTCGGCCAAATCAAACGGGCAGTCGTCGCCGATAACGGCTACTAAGCTAACCGGCGCAAAGAAACTGGCAGCCATACTAAAATACACAGCCGACCCGCCGAGACAATTTTCGCGAATGCCGTGAGGCGTCTTTACTGTGTCAATCCCTATTGAGCCGGTGACCAGCAAGCTCATATTTCCTCGATTTCTACCTTCCAAGTGCAACCGTAACGATTATCTTTATCATCCTGAATTTCGGAAATCCAGTCAAACCCACCTCTTTCCGCATGTCCAGTCTCAATAAATTCTTTCAGTTCAGCAATTGTCTCGAACTCGTAGGAACAACCAGTAGAATCATAAAGGAAAAACATAGAAAAAACTACCTCCACAGAATAACTAATAATGACACTTAATAACCTCCTGCCGTAGCTTTACCATGGATTATCTCTATTCTTGCTAACGTTTTTTCTTTGCCTAACATTTCGACCGAATCGAAAATGGGCGGGCTGATGGTGGTTCCGGTTATGGCGACACGCAACGGCTGGGCGATTTTGCCAAGACCGACGCCCTTTTCCTCTGCGAGAGAGCGAAGCATATCTTCAACCGCCTGCCCTGATAAGTTGTCCATTGCTGCGATTTTGTCACGGAGGATCGGCAAAATAGTTAGGCCGCCATCTTTGATTAAGACCTTCTGAATTGCATTTTGGTCATACTCGATTTTCTCATCAGGAAGGAATAAAAACCTTGTTTTACGCTCGATGTCGGCAAGTGTTCTCGCTCCTTCGCAGATTTTGATAAGCCGGAGTAAAAGCTCATCGTTGGCTGCGGCAACCGGCGAATCGATGACTTTCAAATATGCCTTCAGGTGCGCAAGTAACCCGCTTGGGGATGGCTTACGCCACTTGTCCTGCGAGAGCATTTTTATATGCTCGGTATTGAAGGCGAGGAGCTTGCTGCGGTCGAAGAGACTGTTGCTTTTTGTCAGCCGGGTCAGGTCAAAGGATTCGATTAGCTCATCGAGCGGCATAATTTCCCTCGCGTCTCCCGGATTCCAGCCGAGCAGGGCAAGGAAGTTCACCATTGTTTCCGGCAGATAGCCGCTTTTGAAAAAGTTGATGATATTAATTTCGGGAAGTGGAACCCCAACGAAGTCTGCTATTTTCTCAATGTATGGCATATCAGGAACGTTCTTACCCTCGATAAACTCTCTCACCTCGTCGTCAGTGAGAGCACGCCATACATCAACAGCGCTATTCACAGCGATTGTGTGAATGATTTCCGGCGAGGCCTGAGTTTTTTCCCGTACAACCTTTCTAAGCTTTTCGGGTCTCTCGCGTTTGGATAGTTTTCCGCCGGTATCGCTGACGGTAACAGACATGTGGGCATACTGCGGCAGCGAGGCATCAGGAAATAGTGCGTGCCACAATGCCTGCTGGCCGGGCGTATTCATCAGGTGCTCCTGGCCGCGAATGACGTGGGTAATCTTCATCAAGTAGTCATCGACGACGCAGGCGAAGTTGTATGTGGGGAAGCCATCGGATTTTTGTATGATAAAGTCGCCCAATTCTTTGGCTGCGAAGGTAATCTCGCCTCGGATGATATCCTGCACTACTATTGGTTCCTGCGGCATAGCGAAACGCACCGTTACGGGTCTGCCTTGTGCTCTGGCTCTTTCAGCATCTTTGGTATCAGGGAAATCTTTTGGGCGGGAATAGATAAAGCCCTTCTGCTGAGCACGAAGCGCATCAAGCTCTTCGGCGGTATCGAAGCAGTAGTAGGCCTTTTGCTCATCTAACAGTTTCTGGACGTATTTATCGTAGAAATCCATTCGCTGGGATTGCAGGTATGGGCCGTTTGGGCCGCCGACTTCGGGGCCTTCGTCCCAGTCGATGCCGAGCCAGCGGAGGTCGTCCATTACCTGCTGCGTTGCAGTTGGGGTATTCCGTTTCAGGTCGGTGTCCTCAACGCGCAGGATAAAAATCCCGCCGGTTTTGCGGGCCCACAGCCAGTTAAAAAGGGCGGTGCGTGCTCCGCCAACGTGCAGATAGCCCGTTGGCGACGGCGCAAAACGTGTTACGACCATTCAGGACCTCAAAATTAAAGGTGGAAAACGAAAAACTCAAAACTGTGGAAGAGACTATCACAGCCGACCACGCCGGTCAAGTGTTGAAGAGCCGACTTTACACAAATCGTATCCCGGAATTGCAGGTTTTGGATTTGCCAGTGGTGGGCATAATATGCTAAAATAGTTTTTAAGCAGGATTAGCCATAAAGAGGTTTGCTATGGAAAGAAAAGCGATTTTG
>CAZKOQ010000354.1:0-3807 GCA_964554425.1 uncultured Pirellulales bacterium
TTTATGGTTATGATGGTTACATCTTATAGGGGGTTCTCTGGTCATCGGTGCTGCGAGAAGGGAAAACCTTGACTTTGGTGTGTGAAATATGGTAAAATAATAATGGCTTGGAGGCCGGAATTTTGGCTTTTAGATGCTTGTGAATTGTAAAGACGAAACCGCTGAATGCAGTCCGGCAATGCGGCATCATTAAGGAGACAAAAAGGTGCCTACATCCTTGAGAACACTGATGGTAATGGTGGTTTTGCTGCCATTATTCATATTTGGCTCTATTAGCAATGGCTGCCCGGTCGGCGACCTGACCGCAGACTGCGAGGTTGATTTGGAGGACCTGCAGGTTTTTGCTAATCAGTGGCTGGCCAGTCCGGGCGAGCCGGCTGATCTGAACGGCGACGGCAGGGTCGATATATCTGATTTTGCTATATTTGCCGGCGAGTGGCTTAAGGTCGGACAGCCCACAGGTTCAGTGCAGGTTACAATTTCGCCGCCGGAGGCCGTTGCTGAGGAAGCGCAATGGCGGGTGGATGGCGGGACGTGGCAGGATAGCGGGACAACTGTAGGAGGACTATCTGTTGGCCAGCACACCGTTGACTTCAGCTCTATTTTTGGGTGGACGGAGCCGAACAGCGAAGTCGTCCAGATTATTCAAGGTGAATTGACAACGCTTGCAGCGACATACGTCCAGCAGCCAGGTTTATTAAGGGTTTATGTCTATCCGCAGACGGCGGTCAATGCCGGGGCACGGTGGCGGGTGGATGGTGGTGCGTGGCAGCAGAGCGGCGCGGTCCAGACAGGGCTGTCTGGCGGGCTACACACTGTTGAATTTAGCCCGATTTACCTGTGGCTTGAGCCGGATGACCAGGATGTCGCAGTTATCAATGGCGAGATGACCATAGCAGCCGGAGCTTACGGGCCGCTATTGGTAATCAATGAGTTTATGGCATCGAATAGCAATTATAAACAGGACACAAATGATGGGCATTACGAGGACTGGATAGAAATATATAATGCCGATGACCAGCCCATTAATATAGCCAATATGTATCTGGAATATCAGGAAGGTGGGCAGAAGACGCTGTGGCGATTTCCGAGCAACGTTCCTGCGCTGACCACTATTGGCCCTTATGGGTATCGGTCGATATGGGCGGACAAGGATACGGGGCAGGCGGGGCTGCACGCGAATTTCAAGCTTGATGCCGATAACGGCGGACAGATTACTTTGCTTGGAAGTAATGGGAGCACTTTGGTTGATAGGGTTTCTTTTGGTGAGCAGACGCCCAATATTTCTTACGGTCGTTATCCTGATGCCAACGACGGCTGGCAGTTTATGCAGTATCCAACGGCTGGAAGCAAAAATAACGGCGGCTACGAAGGAGTGATAGAAGACATCCAATTCAGTCATAATCGCGGCTTTTATGATGCGCCGTTCTCTGTAACAATTACCACTGAAACCAATGATGCCACCATTCTTTATACGCTCGATGGCAGTGCTCCTTATGACATCAAGACGGAAATGCCGACGGCGACGGCGCAGGATTACGCCGGCCCTATCCCTATTACCACGACCACAACTCTACGGGCAGCAGCCCTTAAGATAGGATGGAAGCCGACCGGTATAAAAGCCCACACTTATATATTTCTCAATGATGTCATCAAACAAGCCACTGACCCGGCCACTGGAGCTCAGGTCGTTCCACCGGGCTACCCTGTAAGGTGGGATTCGGGACCTGAAGACCCACGCACATATTCAGCAGCCGGTGACTACCAGATGGACCCGGATATTGTGAACAATCCGCTTTACAGCGGCACCATCAGAAATGACCTTAAAGCCGTTCCCACCTTCTCTCTGGTAATGAAGAGAGATGATTGGTTCGGCAGCAAAGGTATCTATATCCACGAGGGCCAGGATGGCACGGAACGGCCGGCTTCGGTTGAGTTTATCGACCCACAGAGCGGTGAGGCATTCCAGATTAATTGTGCTATGGCTATGCAGGGAGGTGTTACCGGCGGAGGAACCAGTCTCGACAGGTGGAAGGATTTCAAGCTTTCGATGCGGCCTCGTTTCAAAATCCAGACTGACGACGGGAAACTTACCGGCGGGCCGGCACAGCTCGACTTTCAGCTCTTCCCCGATTCCCCGGTCGAGCAGTTTGACACCTTCGTATTTGACGGTGTCCTGAACAACTCCTGGCTTCACAGTGGCCAACATACTACTGCTATGTATATTCAAGACCAGTGCGTTTCCGACTTTCATAACGCGATGGGTGGTCACTCACCTCACGGATTCTATGCCCACGTTTATATCAATGGTCTATACTGGGGGATGTATTATATTCACGAGCGGCCGGACCACTCGTGGGCAGCGCAGATGTTTGGCGGCGACAAAGAAGAATACGATGCGCTCAAGCACAATTCCTCAGGCGTTGTCAATGATGGCTTAGGCGGCAGCGGCGCCTACGCAAACTTTAACGCTATGCTCAGCGCTGCAAACGCTGTTGCATCTGACCCAACCAATCTCGCTAAATATCAGACCCTCTGTAACCTCTTAGACATCGATAGCTTCATCACCTATCTGCTTTCCCACTGGTATGCCATAAATTGGGATTGGCCCAGTAAAAACTGGTATGCTACACACCGTCATCCTGGTGGCAAATGGCGCTTCCACACCTGGGATGCGGAGCATTCGCTTGAGTATTACAACCTCAGTCAAAATGTTCTTGGTCTCAGTCCATATAGCATTCACGATAAGCTCAAAGGCAATCTTGAGTACCGTATGTGTTTTGCCGACCATGTGCATCGGGCTTTCTTTAACGGTGGACCGCTATCCTACCCAAGGACTTCAGAGATATGTCAGGCCCGGATAAACCAGATGGACCGTGCAATCGTTGGTGAGTCCGCACGCTGGGGTGATAACCGCCAGTCTAACCCCCATACCCGGGCAGATTGGGTAAATAATATGAATAGAGTCCTGTCCGAGTTCATCACGCCGCGCTCAACAACTGTTTTCAATTGGATCAGAACCGCAGGCTTATATCCAAATATTGATGCACCGGTCTTTTACATCAATAGCTCATATAAGCACGGTGGGTATATTTTGCCCACGGACCAGCTTTCGATGACAGCAAGTGCAGGAACAATTTATTACACCGTGGATGGCAACGACCCACGTTTGCCGGGGGCGGGACAACAGGGCACCAATGTGACCCTTGTAGCGGAAAGTGCTAATAAGCGAGTATTGGTCCCTACCGCTGCAATCAGCGACAACTGGAAGGGAGATGGCGCCTTCGATGATTCCGGGTGGAATGACGCCACCTTCGTTCCGATTAAGAGCGGCGGGGTAGGCCTTGACCTCAATCCCGATTACGACCCCTACATCAGCTACGATGTTCAGGCAAAGATGTATGATGCCGCCCCCCAGCGTGATACCTGCTACATCCGCATCCCGTTCACCATCAGCACCAACCCCAGCGAGTTTACCCAGATGACACTGTGGATGAGATACGAGGATGGCTTCATCGCTTATATAAATGGGGATGAGGTTGCCAGACGCAACTTTACCGGCACGCCTGTATATAACTCCAGTGCAAGCACTACCCACAGCGATAGTTTAGCCGTTGTCTTTGAAGATATCTCCGTCTCGGGATATATCGGTTCTCTACACCAGGGCAGCAATATCCTTGCCATCCACGGTCTAAACTATGCCACCAATCGCAACGATTTTCTTATCTCTGCTGAGCTGGTTGCCGGTAAGGGCGGCTCCGCCAGCGGTATCTCACCCAGTGCAATACAATATACATCTCCCTTCAC
>CAZKOQ010000355.1:0-3803 GCA_964554425.1 uncultured Pirellulales bacterium
ATGTTATGGTTACACCGGGCACAGGCCAGGTTGACTTCCGTGGCGTTCTGGCACGCCTGAAGAAAGGTGGATTCGTTAAAGGCCCGCTGATTGTAGAATGTCTGACACAGGGGGATTTGAAACAAACGCTTGACGAAGCCAAAAAGGCCAGAGAGTTTTTAGAAAAACTTGTAAGCAGAAGAGAATCGTCTTAATTGTTGTGTCCGCAACAAATGTCACCAAATTAGAGATGGAATTTGCAACGGCTGATATTGTTTTATCTGTAAGTTCTCCTATTTTTTCTGCCCACCGATAGAAATAAGATGTGAATAGGTCCGAAGATACATCCTCCCATCTGCCACTGCCGGAGTAGCGTGGCTTTTTTCACCCAGAGGATTAATGGCCAGTAGGTCGTATTTGTCAGCCGCCTTGATTACGACCACATCTCCGGCAGTTGTGATACAGTATAATCTTCCATCAACCCACACAGGTGAACCGAAGAATCTGCCCGCCGGCTTTTCACGCCACAGTTGCTCGCCGGTTGTGCTTCTCAGGCACGAGACCTGCCCCTGGTCGTGAAACGTAAATAACAGTTCACCGGCAGCCACAGATGTCGGCACATAAGTTACCGAAGCTGCTTCAATCTTGTATTTCTCTTTGGGTGGGCTGGAGTTGTCTTTTGCCGGCTGGATTGCAATCATTCGCTTGCCTGTGCCGCCTTCTCCGCAGGTGCCGATTATCAACTCACCGGCGATAACCGGTGAGCTGACCACACGGTCCGTAAATGCCGAAACCACTTCCCACAAAACTGCTCCTGAGCGCGGCTCAATGGCTGTTAAGCCGTGAGCGCAGCTTTGAAATATTAGCTGTGGGATTTTTGGACCCAAAAAATAAACGCACGGTGTCGAATATGATGCGAACACGCTATTCTTGCGTTTGACGGTCCATCGCTCTTTGCCGGTCTTGCAGTCAAACCCCATCCAAACGCTCTCAACGTTGCTGTCTGATGGTTCCTGCTCATGTGCAAAAACCACAATGTCGTCAACGACGATAGGTGAGCTGCCTACACCGTGCCGGCGGTGGACTCCTGCAAGATTTTGCTTCCAGACCTCATCGCCACTGTGACTGACGGCTACCAAGGTCGTTATCTCTGCGGTCGGCCAAACTGCATAAACATAGTTGGCGTCAACCGCCGGCGTGGCAGACGTGAAGCTATTGAGAGTATTCATACGGTAGGGCTTGAGCGCATATTCTTTTTGCCATAATACCTTTCCGTCCGACACCGACAGGGCCAAAAGAATCCCGCGATTTGCGTTTGGGTCTCTGACGGTAATGAATACTTTGTCGCCCCACAATACAGGTGAGGAGTGTCCTCCTCCCGGCAATTTGACTTTCCAGTTGTAATCGTTCTCCGTCCATTTAATTGGGATGGTCTTGGCAGAACTGATACCCTGGCCGTTGGGGCCGCGAAACCTCGTCCACTCCTGTCCCTGTGCAATGCCGGATAGCAGAACACAGCTTATCGCAAAAGTCCTTAGCATTTGGTTATTTTCGACGATGGACTGCCAGAGTTTTCTCATCCGACATCTCCTATGATAACATCAGTTCTAAGCCCAAAGTTACTACAAAGATTATAACCTCACCTCATCACATTTCCACAGCATTTTTGGCTAACAAACGATTTTGCCTTGACTACTGTGAAACCGGCGGACAATCGCAATCCTGCAAAACAATGTTGCACTTGCCAACACAATCTATAAGATGTTCGATACAAAAAAATGTCTAATAGACCTGCACGGCGTCGCGTTGCAAGAAGGATAATAATTTTTCGTTAAAGGTGAGCCATTATGAAGAATCGCGTTTTAACATTGGTTATCTCCCTCACCATTCTGTTTTTGGATGTCATCTGTCACGCTGCGATTGTCTCAAACCTAAGTCCCCACGTTAGGATTTATCAAGGTGCTGTTAATGGAGTGTTTATTGAGAAAAATGGCCAGACGCTGGTTGTTTATGGCGACCCCGCCAAGAGTTTGCAGAAGGCAGATATAGTGCTTTTCACACACAGCAGGCGCGACGTGGTCTGGGCCGGTGTTGAGCTGGTGGAAAAGGGCGCTGAATCTGTTGTGCCGCTCCAGGAGGCAGACAACTTTCTAAAAGCTGACGAATTCTGGGCATCGTTTGCCACGCGAAGGTTTCACGATTACGAGCAGCAGGGAACCAAAATATTGACCACGCCTTTAAGGGTTGACCGTAGAGTGAGCAGCGGGACAAGTTTCAACTGGCAGGACCTGGCGATAACGGTAATAGATACGCCCGGATATACCAGAGGTTCGGTCTCCTATTTTGTGAGCGTGGATAATCTAAAATACGGTTTTGTTGGAGATATTATTTTTGGTGATGGGCAAATCTTTGATTTGTACAGCTTGCAAGACGCCGTCCCAGAGGCAAAAATTAGCGGCTATCATGGATACGCTGGCAGGTTGGGCGAGCTGATAAAGAGTCTGCGAAATGTCCTTTACCAAAGGCCCGATGTTCTTGTTCCCTCGCGTGGCCCTGTTATCAAAAATCCCAAGCAATCTGTCGAGCTTTTGATTCAAAGATTGCAAACCGCCTATGCCAACTATCTATCCATCAATGCCGGACACTGGTATTTCAAAGAGCGGTATGAAACTCTTGCCGCGAGGGTTCTCGATTCGCCTGCCTCTGTTGAGTGGATACCTTATGCGACGGTAATAGAAAAGCAGCCGCCAGATTGGGTTGTGCCGATTCACAATTCCCGTCTTGTGTTGTCGGACGACCGCTGCGGCTTTCTGATTGATTGCGGCTCTAAGGCCATTATCGATGAGATTGTCAAATTGAAAGAGAGTGGACGGCTGTCACATCTCGACGGTGTCTTCATCACGCATTATCACGATGACCATACAGATAAAGTGTCTGAATTTGTGCGGCAGTTCCGTTGTCCGGTCTATGCGACCTATCAGTCAAGTGACATCCTCGAAAATCCAGGGGCCTATCGCCTTCCCTGTCTGACGCCGAATTCAATCGCTGATGTGTGTGCTGTCTCTGATGGATACAAAATGAGATGGAAAGAATTTAACCTGACTTTCTATTATTTTCCAGGCCAGACCCTTTACCACGATGCGCTGCTTGTCGAAAAAGACGCCGGCGGGAAAATACTCTTTTTAGGCGATTCCTTTACCCCTTCCGGCATTGATGACTATTGCCTTCAGAATCGTAATTTTCTCCACTCTGGAATGGGATATTTTTATTGCATAAATTTATTACAGAAAATACCCTCGGATTGTTTGCTTATCAATCAGCACGTCCTCGAACCATTTCGATTCAATGTTGACCAATTGGAAAATATGAAAAAGGTATTGGAAGAACGAAAAAAGTTATTGGCCGCTTTGTTCCCCTGGGATGAGCCAAATTTCGGAATTGATGAGCAGTGGGCCAGAATCTATCCTTATGGCCAAAAGGTCAAAGCGGAGCAGACCGTAGAAATCACGGTCAAAATCTTTAACCACTCAAGTCGCTCCCAAACCTATACAGTCGCCCTGAATGTTCCGGAGGGATTTAAGTTGAAACCTGAAAGTGCATCCATAGAGATAAAGCCGTGCAAAGAGGGCCAGGCCGGCTTCAAGATGACCATACCTAATCAAATATCCTGTCGTATTTACATTATTACCGCCGATATAAAATATGGAAACTGGGATTTGCGCCAATGGTGTGAAGCTATTATTGAAGTCTGTCCTTAGACGGATTTAATGAGTATTCCTTCTTATCGACTGCCGCGTCCTTCGGGAGGTCAAACGATGTTCCGG
>CAZKOQ010000356.1:0-3765 GCA_964554425.1 uncultured Pirellulales bacterium
CGGTTTCCGCCGTCGCTGCCCCAGTAGGTAACCAGCAGTTCCTGTTGCCTGTCCGCGAGCACTTTTATTTCCCAGGAGAACCAGCCGCCGTCGGTGGCGTGACGCCACTTACGCCCGCCGAACTCGCCTGCGGCTGTATTGTCACCTTTGAGCTTGTGGTCGCGCTCGTTTTGTTCCTCGCCTGGATTTACCACATCCACTGTCTTCGCCTCCAGCTCTTTTTGTCTGGCCTGCTCGGCTTTATATTCCTCCTCCTTTGCCTGCCACTGCGTAGGCGTGAGGGCGTCCCAATAAACTATGTAGTTCCGTTTGCCGTGCATTGTGTAGAACGGCTCCAGCGTTACAGTGTCCCCTTCCTTCTCGCCAGGGATGCGAAATACTTGCGGCGAACCGGTAAAGGTGGAAGGTTTGCCGGCCACCGGCTTTAAGCTGGATAGTATCTGATTCTCTTCGGCAACAATCACTGGCAATTGTTTCCTTGTGTCCACCTCGGCGCACAGGACCAATGGGCCGTGCATAAACGCAAATCGGCGCGGATTGTCGCGAAACGCCTCAATTCGTAAGGTCATTGGCATAGCAACGTCAACTGTGTCGCCGCTCTTCCATACCCGCGATAAGGTCAGGTAACTGCCGGGCTTACTTGCCGAAGATTCCTTCTGCCGTAAGGCATCCCCAAGCGGATTGCCGTTAATAGTAACTTGTATCCCCCCGACCGCCCAGTAGGGATGTCGAATGTTCAGATTCAGCTCCACGGGCTTTTCACAAGTAACTACAATATGAGTCGAATCTTCCTGGGGATATTTTGTCTCCTGGCGGATTTTAATACCTTTATCCTTCCAGTTTATTTCGGAGGCAATGAAAAGGTTGAGATATAAATTGCTCTGGCCATCGTGGAAATAGATGCTGTCGCCGTATTTGGCGTGATTTTCCACGCCGGTGCCCGTGCAGCACCAAAAAGAGTTGTCCTGGTCGCAGTAGTTTTTCTGCGAGCCGGACCGCAGCGGCACATAATAGCACATCATACCGGTCCGTGGATTCTGTGATGCGAGGATGTGATTGTAGAGTGCCCGCTCGTAGTAGTCGGCGTATTCCGGCTGCGGGTCCCAGCAGAACAAATGCCGTGTTAGCTTCAGCATATTATATGTATTGCAGGTCTCGGTGGTATTCGGGCCGAGGGCCTGCGAGAGCCTTTCCTTGGGTGAAAACATCTCACCGTCGCTATTGCCGCCAATAATGTATGAGCGTTCCTTGGTAACAACGTTCCAGAAATATATAGCTATAGTGTTCAGAGTGGTGTCTGCTGTGAGTTCATACTGGCGAGCAGCGCCGATGACTTTGGGGAATTGCGTGTTGGCGTGCAGGCCCGTGAGCTTGTCTTCACGTCTGGATAGCGGCTCTAAAACCGCCTGATGATTAAATCGCTGGGCGATTTTGAGATATTTTTCTTCGCCGGTCAGGCCGTAAAGATTCGCGAGCACCTCATTCATCCCACCATGCTCGTTACCAAGCATCTTTTGCATCTGGTCGTCGGTAAGACGTGCGTTGCGGGCAATTACCCAGTCTGCAAATTTCCTGCACACTTCCAACGCCTGCTGGTTGTCGCAATAGACATACATATCGAGTAGCCCGGCATAGATTTTGTGCAGCGTGTAGTAAGGCGCCCACACCCTCTGCTGTTTCTCAACACGGTCAAAGAATTCTTCAGGGTAGGCGCTAAGGTAGCCGTTGCCGATTTTTGCCTGGCACTCGGCCAGACCGGCCACAACGGCGTTGCCCTTGCCCCTGAGCTGCTCATCACCGGTGCTGGCGAACATCATCGCACAGGCAGAAAGATAGTGACCGACAAAATGACCTCGTAATTCACAGTTTGGCTCTTCCCAGCCGCCAAGAGGACGGGCGGCTGAAGGCAGGCCGGCATTGACACGAAAGTTGTGTAGCAGCCGGTCAACATCGAGCGATAGTAGATACTGCCGGTCGAGCTCCATCGCATACTTGAATGGCCCATCCAGAAGACGAACGTCTCGAAGGTCAAATGCGTAGGCCTTAATGGGAATCTTATTTTCGACCTTTAAATTGTAACACGGCCATCCTGGCCGTGTCTTCACGGGCTGGAAGCCCGTGCTACCTTGAGGCACATTCCCATACAGATTGGTTATCCCCATCATCACAACGAACCCGATAATCGCAATATTTCTCATTTGATTGCCCTTTTCAAAATCCCGGCTTTTTGGGAATCACTCTATTGTTACGCAACATTACTACATTCTGCCTGTTAGTGAAATAGTATAATACACCTGAAAATTTAGACCAGTAGATAAGACAATAGACTGTGGCATAATCTCGTTCTGAAAGATGAGCTTTCGCAGATAACTACCTGCAAAATAACAAGTTCTATCATTATTTGACAAATATTTAACCAGCCGGAACTAAAGATAGCGTTCTACAAAGAGCGGCAAAGCGATAAAAAACGTTTCGTCTGGGAAACGGCGAATTTGGTGTATAATATAACCAGTGCTAATCCAATGTTTTGAGAACTGCTTTGGAGGTTCGAGAAATGAAACGCCTAATAATTCTCACGACAATCGTAGCATGCTTGGCAGCTATTTGCGTCGGCCAGTATCGGCCTCGCACCGGGTTGCGCGGCTCGCCGCTCAAGATAGTCCAGCTTACCGACCCGAAACTCAAAGGGGAGGTGAGTTTGGAGGAAGCGTTAGCTAAGCGGCGAAGTGTCCGCCAGTTTACGGGAGAGCCACTCAAGCTGTCAGAGATTGGCCAGCTCGCCTGGGCCGGGCAAGGAATAACTGAACGGCAAAAAGGGCTGCGAACGGCTCCGTCGGCAGGCGCACTTTATCCGATAGAGCTGTATTTTGTCACAACAGATGGGCTATTTATTTATCGCCCACAACAGCACGGCCTTGAAGAAATCACCGCTCAGGACGTCCGCGGGATGCTGGCGATGACAACCTCGATGCAAGATACTATTATTCGGGCGGGCTGCAATATCATTGTTGCCGGCTCGGCAAGAAAACTCTATGCCCAATTTCGCGATGAGGCCAAAAAATATATGTTACTGGAGGCCGGCCACGTCGCCCAGAATATCCAGTTGCAGGCCGTCTGTCTGGACTTGGGGTCGGTAACGATTGGCGGCTTCAACGCAAAAGAGCTTAGCAGAATCTGCAAGCTGCCGAAAGAGTTAGAGCCGATTTACATTATTTCGGTTGGCCGCACCGCTGCTCCGGGGACGTCGGAGGCAACTGAGCAGCAAAAACCGCTCGCCCAAACGCCGACTGCGCTAACAAAAAAGGCGGTGTTGATTGCTGCCAGTGAGAATTACCAGGATGAAGAGCTTTTCACAACTCAACGCGCCCTTGAAGGAGCAGGAGTCCAGACAACCATCGCAAGCACAAGATTGGGGCCGATACAGGGTATGCTCGGCGGCACAATAGATGCAAGAATCCTCCTCACCCAGCTGAGGGTGGATGACTATGATGCGATAATCTTTATTGGCGGCTCAGGGGCGGCAATAGAATATTTTGATAATCCCGTTGCGCTAAACATCGCCCGCGAGGCGGCACAGAAGAGAAAAGTTCTTGCGGCAATTTCCATAGCCCCTTCGGTCCTGGCCAACGCGGGGGTGCTCGTAGGCGCCCGGGCAACCAGCTACCTATCGGAACGCGCACGGCTTGTCAACGCCGGCGCTATCTACACCGGCGCTCCCGTTGAAAAGGATAGGTTCATCATTACAGCTACAAATCCGATGGCCGC